>DAOUZE010000311.1 GCA_030665765.1 Filomicrobium sp. | reverse complement strand
TCGTCAAGGATCCTGGTCCTTGCATTCCTCGTCCAGGCTAGTTTGGGAATCTGGACCTTGCTGGCGGCCGCCGAAGCCGCGGAGATTCCGATCTGGCTCGGCCTCGCGCACCAAGGCGGAGCGGCAATAGTGCTCGCTGTCGCCATCTGGCATGCCCACCGCGTGCACCACGCCGGTTGAGGCATTCACCACTAGTAATTGTTGGCGACCCCTCGTATTGACGACCAGTTGGACTGACTCAATCGTAGCAAATTAGCCAAAAAACAATTTTTCTCGCCACGGCACCGATCACAGCGCGATACCTTCACAAGCGTTTTTCAGGCCCATTCGCGGCTCATCCGATGATGAGTGTCCTTGCCAAAGGCAAAGACGCCGCCGACGAGTTCTTTGTTTCGGAGTAGATAGAATGCGCACCCTCACCAGTCTCGCCGTTACCCTCCTTATCGTATTGGCGTTCACCAGCAATGACGAAGCCCAAGCCGGCCTTCGCAACTACATGATCTGTTGGACGATGCCGAACGGTCATAGCGATTGCGCTATACTTCCCCGCAACTATCGGATCTACGGCATAAGCCGGCCCTACTGTGAAAGACCCACGTGCCACAGAGGACGAATCAGCTTCACGCTGACTCGCGCCCGGATTGCCAGCTTGGGCCGGTGGATCGACACCTCCTCGATGTTCCCGACCCACGTGGCAACAATCTACGCCCCTAAGTAGGAACGGTCTTCTCGGAGTCTGACCACATCGGTCTAGAAACAAAGCCGTTTCACCGTGACTCGCCGTCGGCACCCAACGGCCGTAATGCAAAGCCAAACATCAAAATGAGAAGCCAAACGATTGTGATCGGCGGCACGTTCGCTTAGCTTTCACCAAATGACAGATCAAAAACGCGTACATATCGTCGGCGGCGGACTCGCCGGCTCGGAAGCTGCTTGGCAGATTGCTCAAGAAGGCGTCTCCGTAACACTCCATGAGATGCGCCCGGTGCGCACGACCGAAGCACACAGCACCAGCGCTCTTGCCGAACTCGTGTGCTCCAATTCATTTCGCTCCGACGATTGGGAAACCAATGCCGTAGGTTTGCTGCACGAAGAGATGCGCCGCTGCCAATCACTCATCATGGCGGCTGGAGATCTGCACAAACTCCCTGCCGGCGGCGCCTTGACTGTAGATCGCGACGCCTTCGCCGAGGAGGTCACCTCTCGGCTCGAAACACATCCTCTGGTAACCATCGAGCGCAACGAAGTGCCCGGGTTGCCACCAGCCGACTGGGACAACGTCATTATCGCGACCGGGCCGCTGACCTCACCTCCACTCAGCGACGCAATCCTCAAGTTAACCGGTGAGGGTCAACTCGCATTCTTCGACGCCATCGCACCGATCGTCCATCTCGAATCCGTCGATCTCGACATCGCCTGGCGACAGTCGCGTTACGATAAACCAGGCCCCGGCGGCACTGGTGCCGACTATCTTAATTGCCCTCTCGACAAGCCGACCTACGAAGCCTTCATTGACGCCCTGATAGCTGGCGAGAAGACAAGCTTCAAGGAGTGGGAAGCATCGACACCCTACTTCGACGGTTGCCTGCCAATAGAGGTGATGGCCGAACGCGGCCGCGAGACGCTTCGCTTTGGACCGATGAAACCGGTCGGTCTGACTGATCCGCGCAATCCTGGCGAGAGGCCCTACGCCGTCGTTCAACTACGTCAGGACAACGCGCTCGGCACGCTTTGGAACATGGTCGGCTTCCAAACCAAACTGAAGTACGCCGAACAGACACGGGTGTTCCGCATGATCCCAGGCCTGCATGAAGCTCAGTTCGCCCGGCTCGGCGGCCTCCACCGCAACACCTTCCTCAATTCTCCGAAACTGCTCGACCACACACTGCGCCTAAAGGCCGATCCGCGATTGCGTTTCGCAGGCCAGATTACCGGTGTCGAAGGCTACATCGAGAGCGCCGCGATTGGTCTCATGACAGGGCGTTTTGCAGCCGCCGCCCTGCGTGGAGAAGCGATCCTGCCACCGCCCGAAACGACCGCCATGGGAGCCCTGCTGACCCATATTACCGGCGGACATATTTCAGCCGACAGCGGTAACGGCTCGCGCTCGTTTCAGCCAATGAACATCAACTACGGTCTACTGCCTCCGGCCGACGGTACGCCAACCCACGATGCCGTCGGCCGCCGTCTCAAAGGCAAGGAGCGTGGCATGGCAAAGCGGCGAGCGGTTTCTTCCCGCGCATTACAACACTTGGATGATTGGTTACAGAATGATCGCCAACGACAGCATCAACCTAATCTTTGCTAGTGCGGACTTATTTCCAAATCGTAGAAACCAATATCTAAAAATATTGATCAAACAGTAGTCGCTTCGCGACACTTTACAGCTTAAACTGTTCGCACGCGTGGGAATAACTAAGTGCGTAGCTAGATAGTGAGGCCCTTGTGGCGATGACATCGCCCAGACCTTCGCTAACCTTCGCTGGGAAACGGGCCGTAATTGATCCGATTGGAGACTTGGCCCGTCGACACAAATACAGGAGAAACAATAATGACCCCTGTTGGATTGCGGGGATTTGCGGCCAGTCTTGCCGCTGTGCTGTCTGTGGCCCTGCTGACCTTCGCGATGCCGGCCAAGGCGGGCGCAGTCGCCGGCAGCGGCGCATTGGCCAAATCCGTTGGCGCATTGAACGCTGATCTACGCGGACAACTGGTTACCGACGTCAGACGCCGTGGTCGTGGCTTTCGTGGACGCAGTGGCTTCCGTAGAGGTGGCTTTCGTGGGCGCCGGCTAGGCCGCATTCGTCGCGGTCGTGTCCGCGGATACAGGCGCTATCGCGGCGCTCGCCGTTACCGTGGCCGTGCTTACCGGCCGCATCGCAGATACCGGCGCTACCGACGTTATCGTCGCTACTACCGGCCGCGCATCTATTACGGCGGCTATTACGGTTACCGTCGGAGCTGCTACAGGCGCTGCCGTTGGGATGGCTACAGCCGTCGCTACTGCCGTCGCAGCTGCCGCCGGCATCGTTACTGGTGAGCAGCAAACGAGATTAACAACAGCATGAACTAAGCCCGCCTGATCAGAGACCAGGCGGGCCTATTCTGTATGATTAGACCTTAGCTCCGGACTGAGTAGAACTCGCCATTGCTGACGGCCATCGACAACGCCACTGCACCTCAAATCCGCCCGCTTCTCTGCGCCCTCCAAAGCCGCCAGACCCGCGACAGCGGTGAGATATTGGCAGCGCTTCTAAGCCAGTCTTCCTGCTTCTCCAAGACTCTAAGGTACGGCTCGACCAGTGCTGCTGGAAGGCCAGCGCCAGCCCGGAAGGTGCTGCGCACCTCTCCCTTGAGATCCCCCCTGGCATCTTCCAAACACAGCCGCGCCTCCACGACTGCTCGCCGGCGAACAGCAGCCGCCCGCTCTAACTCGGCCGGGTCCTGCAACGCCGCAGCCTCGATTTCCGCATCACCGCGATAGAGCCCCCACCGCCCACGAGAAGCAAGGTGCGGTAACCGCAGCAATTGACGCACCGCTCCGAAAGCACAGCCAAGCTCTTGTAGGGCATCTGCAGTGGCATCGCGAACTTTGCAACGACCGAGTATTTTTCCCGCCAAGACGGACGCTGCACCGCTGGTCTTTATTAGAAAATCATCAAAGGAGGCTTTGTCCGTGAAGGGCTGCGCATAAAGCTCAAGCGCCCGCGCTTCGACCAGGTCAATGAACACTTCAACCGGCAGATCCCGCCGCGCAATTACGCCACTTAAAGCATCGGCAACCGGACTCACACGGCGCGCCTGACCGCCAAGCCCCTCCAGCCAATCCAACCACCAACGGATCCGGATTTCACCAAGCGCCGCATCGCTGACAATCAACGGCACACGCTCGATCTCGCCGACGAAGGCCGCCAGAGTAATCAAATCCTGCTTGAATTCTCGCGGAGCCAGCAGTGCTGAAAGGTAATGCTCGTAGGCATGCGCCCTGGCGCTATCTCGAATGGCCAGCAAACTCTCTTGCGGCAGGTTTAAGGAACTATCCGACATTCAGTACTAATCGACCGCAATGAGCGCAGCTGCTACCGCCCGCTGCTCCGCCAGGAGTACGTTGTATGTGCGCGCGGCCGCCCCAGTCGACATCGCTTCCGTGAATACGCCGTGCTCGGTCAGAGCCTCTCGAAGATCATGATCGAGAAAGACTTGGGACGAACCCGTCCCCAACAACAAGACCTCTATCTGGTCGACTTCGGCGATGGCTTGGGCCAGCGATTTCAACGTCACCGCATCCATCTCCGCCACCGGCCAGCCATGCATCCCGCTTGGAAGACAAAGAAGCGACCC
>DAOUZE010000478.1 GCA_030665765.1 Filomicrobium sp. | reverse complement strand
CCCGATGCCATGGTTGTGATGCCGGCGTACAATGGCGTTCTGTTTGCCGACAACAACCTCAGTACCAACCTCCGGTCGAATTAAAGTCCCAAGCGAAGCCCCAGACGATGAGATGTCGAGCAATGTGCACTCGACGACTTGACCCTCACCAAAACGCAGCGGCACTGATTTATTCTCGACAGCAATACGCTCGTGCCTGCGCCCTTCAAGATCAGAGAAATCCTGGCGATTGAGCAGCCACGTTAACTGTGCTGAGAGTTTTTCGCGCCTGCGCGTGGTAATATTGAGGCGCACTTCAACGCCACTACCAGACTTCCCCGACACATTTCCGTCGAACCCTCCGAGGTGCTCAAAGTGAACAATAATTCTTTCACCGACCTCCAGCTGTTCGTTAGTATCAAAGACCAGATGAGCTACGGATACTGCCTTGAGCTTCGCGGGATACTCGAGTTTGCTGGATCGCATATAACGGCCATCCAAATCGAGCTGCACAGTCCGGCGCCTCTCGTGGGCCGCCGCGGCACCAAACTCCGTCAACAATCTTTCGTCGTGTGAATCGGATATGTCCAACAATGACATGCTCGCAACCTCCACGCGATGGTCAAAAGGGGGGCTTGAGGCCCACCCGCCGCGGAACATCTGAGCACGTACTGCAGCACCAAACCCGCACTCGGAGTATCGGTTGCGCGATTTAAAGTTTGCTTAACAAGAAGGTCAGTTTTGGGACAAATACGATATGATGCATCCGTCTTTTCCCTACAGATATTTCCGGCGTAGCGCCTTAGGGCTTGTCGCGGGGACTTAGGCCACCTTCATACACCCTAAACTGCCGGTGCTGAGATCGCACGATGCGTGATGACCGAATATTGGTCAGAACTGGTGGCTCGCTTTTCACGAGGTGCTCTCCAATTGGTATTGCGGACAATTCGTCGTCGGCTGGATAGGTCAATTCCGTTTCGATCACACGAAATTCAGCAATCTCCGTGATGCCGATCCATGACGGCGGATCGATCGCCACAAAGGCCCCAAGAAACCTGCTTATCTCCTCACCATTGTGCTGAAGCGGTAAAATCAGTACTTCGAAGATTGCCAGCTGGTCATCAATTGACCGGCCTTCCATCAGGATCTGCAGGACCGCGCCGAGATTTCGTACCGACGTGAGGTTGCGTTGAAGTCCAAAGCGATCTTTTTCCTGCCACCTATCGACGAAGTTGGTGCCCCGTAATTCATCGTTGAAATTCTCGCAGATGCGAGTACCGGCCAGCCGGAAGCAGAACTTAGACGGCGGCACGAATTCCAATATGAATGTTTCGGACAAAACATCTGAGATCTGCGAAGGCTCGATCTCAAATCTCCGCGGTGCAATCCGATTGCCGCGCACCGAGTTCCAATAGGTGAAAAGAGTATTGTTTGACGCTGTTCGCATTATCACCTGGCCGTTCCGAAAGAGCTGCCTGCCGCTTCAAATTCTCGCGCGATCCAGCTGAACTTGATGACTGAAAATGGGACGTTTTCTTGGGCTTGATCGCTGATCCTGCAGACGTGCAGCAGCAAACGTGCCATGCGGATGAGAAAGGCCAGCCGTGAACGCGTGCGTGGCTTGTCCGGGGCCGACCGGACGGGTAACGCTGAATCCCGCAATTAATGCGGGTAAATCGATCAATTAACCAAGGAGATGATGTTGCAAGCAGAGCGCGAGCCAATATTCAACGTGCCGGGCAGTGTCATCGCCCTGATCGCCATTTTCATTGCTGTGCATGTCATTCGCCAGCTTCTGCCAGTCCAACAAGACGACTGGTTCACTGTTGCTATGGCCTTCGTCCCAGCCCGGTACGACGGCTACGCCAACCAGCTCCCCGGAGGCGAGATCGCCTCGGTAACGTCGTTCCTGACCCATATGCTGGTGCACGGCGACCTCACCCACCTCATGTTCAACTCTGCCTGGTTCCTGGCCTTCGGTGGCGCCATTGCGCTGCGGGTAGGAACAGTACGGTTTCTCGCCTTCACAGCCTTCACCGGAATCGTCGGCGCTTTAACGTTTCTCGCCTTTCATTTCGGGGAGGCTGTGCCAGTCGTTGGGGCGTCCGGCGCTGTCTCCGGCATGATGGGAGCCGTTATGCGCTTCCTATTCTCCGCCCTGGACATGGGAAATCTACAGGCGCTGCGCGAGCGTCCTCGTTCTGTTCCATTAATGTCATTAAAGGAATCCCTCAGCGATCGCCGAGTTCTCGCTGTGACCGTGATTTGGCTGCTTCTCAACGCCGTTACCGCGTTTGGTATCCCAGGAATTAGCTCAGGTGGTGAAGTAGCATGGGAGGCCCATTTGGGTGGCTATTTGGCTGGGCTCCTGTGTTTCGGCTTCTTTGATCATCCGCCCCAG
>DAOUZE010000293.1 GCA_030665765.1 Filomicrobium sp. | reverse complement strand
CGAGCTTTCAGCTTCTCAGGCTCCATGCCCAAAGCTTCGGCGACCTGCACAATCTCTTTTTCCGCATGCGGCAAGAACTCGTGCAACGGTGGATCGAGCAGCCGGATCGTAACCGGCAACCCAGCCATAATCTCAAACAGTTCTTCGAAGTCGCTGCGCTGCATCGGCAGAATCCTGGCGAGAGCTACCCGCCGTCCCGTCTCTTCTTGCGCGCAGATCATCTCCCGCATTGCGAGAATTCTGTCCTCGTTGAAGAACATGTGCTCGGTCCGGCACAGCCCGATCCCTTCTGCACCAAAATCGCGCGCCTGCTTGGCATCACGATCGTTGTCCGCATTGGCGCGTACGCCAAGCTTGCGAAACCCATCAGCCCAGCCCATGAGTTTGCCGAACGCCCCCGACATCTCCGGTTGGCGCATCTTCGCCCGTCCCTCGAGAACCTGCCCGGTCGAGCCATCGATGGTGATGATATTGCCTTTATTGAAGACCTTTGCACCGACCCTCAAGGTCCCAGCCCGGACATCGATCCGCATCGCACCAGCCCCCGAAACACAGGGTCGCCCCATACCGCGCGCAACCACAGCGGCATGACTCGTCATGCCACCCCGCGCTGTCAGTATGCCGGTAGCTGCGTGCATGCCGTGAATGTCTTCAGGACTGGTCTCGACCCGAACAAGGATCACCTCGTGCCCTTGAGATTTCAGCGCCTCGGCCTCATTGGCAGTAAAAACGATCTGACCAGCCGCCGCACCCGGCGACGCCGGCAGCCCGGTGGTCACAACCGTCTTGTCGGCCTCTGAGTCGATGCGCGGATGCAGCAGATGATCCAGCCCGCTAGGATCGACCCTCAACACCGCTTCTTCACGCGTGATGACACCCTCCTCTGCCATATCCACGGCAATGCCGAGACCAGCTTCCGTAGTCCTCTTACCGGACCGCGTCTGCAGTATGAAAAGCTTGCCTTCCTGGATCGTGAACTCGATGTCCTGCATGTCACTGTAGTGTGCTTCGAGCTTGCCAAAGATCTCCGTCAGATCCTTGAACGTGTCCGGCATCAGCGCTTCCAATGAAGGCAGAGTCTCACCGGTCTCTTCCCGCGCTAGCTCTGTCAGCGGCTGAGGAGTCCGGATGCCCGCTACAACATCCTCGCCTTGCGCGTTGACAAGGTATTCGCCGTAAATCTCCTTTGCACCCGTCGAAGGATTCCGGGTAAAAGCGACCCCTGTGGCACTCGTCTCGCCCATATTGCCAAATACCATAGCCTGAACATTGACGGCCGTTCCCCAACTATCGGGGATGTGATGCAAGCGCCGGTAGATTTGTGCGCGCTGTGTCTGCCATGAGCCGAACACCCCCCCGATCGCTCCCCACAACTGCTCGTCGGTGTCCTGCGGGAAGGGTTTCCCCAACGCCCCTTTTACCGCCTCTTTGTACTGCCCGATAATCTCTTTCCAGTCGTCCGCTTCTAATTCCGTATCAAGCGAAACGGCGTTGAGATTCTTGAAGCTCTCCAGGATATCCTCGAACACGCCGTGATCGACACCCAAGACAACATCCGAATACATTTGAATGAACCGTCGGTAACTGTCGAATGCGAAGCGTTCATCGCCGGATCTCTTGGTCAGCCCCTCTACCGTCTCATCGTTGAGACCAAGATTGAGAATGGTGTCCATCATGCCGGGCATCGACGCCCGCCCGCCCGAGCGCACAGAAACCAAAAGCGGATTTGCTCGATCGCCGAATGTTGCCCCGACCGCATCGCCAACACGAACCATCGCCGCGGCCACCTCCGCCTTGAGGCTTTGCGGCAATTCCTGTCCGTTCGCATAGTAGACGCTGCAAACTTCGGTAGTGATGGTAAAACCTGCGGGAACCGGCAGGCCTAAGCTGGACATCTCAGCGAGATTCGCACCTTTACCGCCGAGGAGTTCCCTCATCTCTGCCCGACCGTCGGTTTGTCCTACAGCGAATAGATAGACTTGCTTGCGATTCTGGCCGGTCGCACTGTCTGCCATACCTAATTGCTCCCTCTCCCCCGGAGGCCAACAATACAGCCCCACGTGCCATTTATAGGCTTCGGGCTTAGCAGCCATGGCGGTTCTCCAACAAGTGGCCTTTTGATCCATCAGCTCCGCGTTCCCTGCATAAGGCGTTTTGATATGGCCCACACCGCGGTTCTCACCGTAGATCCACGACAACGTCACAAAACCGCCAAGCATCTGTATCCTCAGCACAAACACGACCGCACTGCGTAATATGAGAAGGTGCGGCAGGGAGAGCTTAAAAACTGTTGACCTGCCGGTGTTGGTAAAACACGCGCAGTTGCTCGAAACGAGCGGCTGCCACAAAAAAGAGCGGTCGCCGCAGACATCGTACGTAGCTCCCCGTGCGACAATACTTCAGGAGCCGCAACGAACCGGTTTGCCAAACCACACCACCGCCTCGGTCACGCCCGTTTCATCCGGACGGGACACGAAATGAATTCCGTCCGTGACTTCACCACTCCCTGTGACCTAATCTGCATGGCGTTTCCCAACTGCACCCCCCAAAACGTACCACCCAAAAACAGAGACGTTCCTCCCGCATGACAACCCTTGCCAAAGTCCTCAAGCTGATCGACGCTTCACACGTCGACAGCCTCCAACGCCTGTTTGAATTGTTGTCCATTCCCAGCATTTCGACGGACCCAGCATTCGCAAAAGATTGCCAGGCGGCCGCCGAGTGGTGCCAATCGAAATTACTGGAAATCGGCTTTAGCTCTGATGTGATTCCGACAACCGGCCACCCCATCGTTATCGCCCACGACCGCGCCAAGCCGGACCCCGACAAGCCGCATGTCCTATTTTACGGGCACTACGACGTGCAGCCGCCTGATCCATTAGAGCTTTGGAATTCACCGCCGTTCGAGCCGCGCATAGCCAGCGAAAAGGTCAATGGTAAAGTCATTATCGCGCGCGGCGCGGAGGACAATAAGGGTCAGCTCATGACCTTCCTCGAAGCTGCCCGCGCCTGGAAGGCGGTCAACGGAGAACTGCCTGTCAATGTCTCGGTCATGCTCGAAGGCGAAGAGGAGTGCGGCTCGCCTTCTCTTCCCGGCTTCCTGAAAAAGCACGGCAAGAAGGTGAGGGCTGATTTCGTCTTGGTCTGCGACACCGGACAGTGGGATCGCGACACGCCCGCAATCACAACGATGCTTCGCGGTCTCGGCGGCGTTGAAGCTGTCATCAGAGGCCCCAACCGCGACCTTCACTCGGGCCTCTATGGCGGTCTGGCGGCCAACCCGATCCGGGTCCTCACGAAGATCTGCGGTGCAATGCATGACGCCAAGGGCCGCGTTACCGTCCCCGGCTTTTATGACGGCGTCAAAAAACCGTCCGCCAAACAGCTCCGCCAATGGCATGAAATTGGTTTCGATCCCGCTCCATTCCTTAAATCGATTGGTCTTGCGCAACCCGCCGGTGAGCAGAATCGATCAGCCCTGGAACAACTGTGGTCGCGGCCTACCCTGGAATTCAATGGCATAACTGGCGGCTATCAGGGGGTTGGCACCAAGACCATCATCCCCAGTGAGGCGAGCGTCAAGATCACATGCCGGCTGGTTCCCGGCCAAGACCCCGATGCTGTCATCGCTGCAGTAAAGGCGTATATCGAAGAACGTGTCCCGCAGGATTGTTCGGTCGAGTTCCACGGCGCTTTTGCCTCCGCCGCAATTGGCTTCGACACTGCCAGCCCGGCCATCGCGGCCTCAGCCCAGGCTCTGGAAAATGAATGGGGTAAACCCGCTGTACTCATGGGCTGCGGTGCATCGATTCCGATCGTCACCGATTTCAAGACTAAACTCGGTATGGACAGCTTGCTGATCGGCTTCGGCCTCGAGGACGACCGCATCCATTCGCCCAACGAGAAGTACAACATCAAGAGCTTCAAGAAGGGTACACGAAGTTGGGCGCGGATCCTGGATCAGCTGGCCGGACTCTAACGAATCGGACACTCATCGAGTTGCCGAACACCCTATTTTATAGTTTAATATGAAGTAGTTATACTAAATTGCGCACGCCCAACTCAATTGCATTGCCGCTTCGAAAGGCTAGGGTGGCGCGAGCTCTAGCAAAAACCGCCGAACCGGAGACTAACGCCGATGGCAACGCGTATCATAACAGGCCTTCTCGTTGCCCTGGCAACGAGCTTCATGGTGCTGCCTGACGAGGCAACAGCACAGCGCTATGGTCGCGACAATGACAGGCGCAGTGAACAACGCGCTAACGTTCCTGGCAACTTCGACTACTACACGCTCGTGCTGTCGTGGTCGCCTACACACTGTGCGGCGCAGCCAAGCAAGAAGAAGGATCCGCAGTGCAGCCCAAAGGTGGGCAAACGCCCGTATGCCTTCATCTTGCACGGCCTCTGGCCTCAATACACGCGCGGCTATCCCGAGCGCTGTTGGACGCGCTTCAAACCCTACGTACCGCGCCGTGTCATCAACGGCATGCTCGACATCATGCCGAGCACCGGTCTGATTATTCACGAGTACAAAAAACACGGCACCTGCTCTGGCTTGAAACCCGAAGGATACTTCAGCCTGTCACGCAGGATCTTCAATAGGATCA
>DAOUZE010000035.1 GCA_030665765.1 Filomicrobium sp. | reverse complement strand
CAACAACCGGGCCGAGAATTCGCATCTCCCGGTACGGCAGCGAGAACGACGGATGCAGCGCTTCAAGTCCGCCGGTTCGGCGCAACGATTCCTCTCCACACATGCAGCGATCTATAACGCCTTCAACGTTCAACGCCATCTGATCTCACGCAGAACAATGCGACAGTTCCGAGCGGCAGCTATGGACAGGTGGGTTGCCATGACTGCTGCAGCGTGAAACATGGCAACGCCATGCATTTTCGCGCAGCACACGAGTAAACGTGACAGTGCCCCCTCGCCTGTGCCGGAAACTTAGCATCGGAATAGCCCAGAACGAGGGCGCTGGACACGGACTCTCCGCCAATGAAATCACGTACGAAAAATACGTGCTGCGGGTGTACTCACGGTTACATATCGTGAAACTATAGGTCTCTGGACGCTGTCGGACGGGTCTCGGTTGTTCTGCTAGTTAGTTGGGTTGTTTTATTAGGTATTTGCGATGATTTCTAATTATTCACGGCTTTCACATTTGGCGCGCGGCGTGAAAAAAAACCACTCTGCAGTGGGCCGATTGTTTTGTGCCGGCTCATTGGTGGCTGCCTCAGTAATCGGGTTAGTGTTTGCCCATCCACTGGGGGTGTCAGCTGAAGAAGCGCTAGCTGAGCCAGGGCGTGGTTCGGGAAAAAAGAATCCGCTCAAGAACGTGTACTTCGGCGAGCAACACTTGCACACCCGGAACTCGTTTGATGCTTTTACAGTCGGCGTCACAATGACTTGGGAGGATGCCTACAACTTCGCCAAGGGCAAAAAGGTCAAACTTTCTACGACCGGTGAAGCGATGCAGCGCCGCACTCCCTATGATTTTGTGGCGATCACCGATCACTCGGAATACTACGGCGTGTTGAAGGAACTCATTAATCCGAAGAGCGACCTATCGAAGTCCGATTTCGCAAAGCAGCTGGCGAAGTCTCGCACGGACCCAGCCGCCACCAAGGCGGCGGTTACCACGCTGATCGGCAGCCTCGTCACCAACAATCCGCTCCCTGAATACGTAACCCCCGTTTTACGCGTTGATTTCTGGAAGAAATTCCAAGCAGTGGCGGATAAGCATAACGAGCCGGGCAAGTTCACCACGCTGTATGCTTACGAATGGACCTCGATCCCGAACGGCTCGAACATGCACCGCAACGTGTTCTTCAAAGACAAGGCGGCTGCGGTACCTTTCTCGTCTTTCGATTCAATTTACCCGGAAGACCTCTGGACATACCTTGAGATCCAGCGGAACCAGGGCATCGATACTTTTGCGATCCCCCACAACTCGAACGTCTCGAATGGCTGGATGTTCTCCGAGCGGAAGTTCCTTGGCGGACCGATGGACACGCGCTATGCGCGACGCCAGGCTCTTAACGAGCCCCTTTTCGAGATGGCACAGACCAAGGGTACCTCCGAAACCCATCCCGTCATCTCTCCGAACGACGAGTTCGCTGATTTCGAGCCTTTTGACAATATGATCTCGCTCGGCGTGCCGGCTATCAAGACGCCAGGCGCATTCTATCGTTCCGGCCTTGCCGTAGGTATGAAGCTCGAGGAGACCCTCGGCCACAACCCCTACAAGATGGGCGCAGTGGCGGGCGCGGACGTCCACTCTGGTTACTCAGGCAACGAAGAGTGGGACTGGAAGGGCGCGCATGGGACCCAGGACGATACCCCTCAGAAGCGACTGAAGCCAGAGATCAACGCTTCCGGCGAATATGGCTTCACGGTATCTTCTGCGGGAACAACTGCCGTCTGGGCCGAGGAGAACACCCGCGAGGGGATCTTCAACGGCATGCGTTCGAAGGAGACCTACGGCACCTCAGGCACGCAGATCCGACTGCGCTTCTTCGGAGGCTGGGATATGCCTGTTGGATTGACCAAGGATAAGGATTTCGTGAAGAAGGCCTACGCTGCCGGTGTTCCGATGGGCCAGGACATGCCCGCGCATCCAATGAAGGACCTCGCTGCTTCCCCGAGTTTTGCCGTCTGGGCGCTCAAGGATCCGAAGAGCGGCAATCTGGATCGCTTGCAAATCGTCAAGGTCTGGGCTGATCCGGCGAATGGCTACCCGAAGGAGGCCATTTATGACGTGGCATGGTCCGACGCAGACAAGCGCAAGCCCGATCCAAACACTGGTAAGTTGCCGCCGGTAGGAAACACCGTCGACATCAAGCAGGCGACCTACACCAACGATATCGGTGACAGCCAACTGGTGGCTGAATGGACCGACCCCGATTTCGATCCGACACATTCGGCTGCCTACTACGTCCGGGTTCTTGAGATCCCCACCCCACGCTGGTCGACCTTTGATGCGAAAAAGCTAGGCGTCGATCCGCCGAAGGAAGTGCCGCCGACCATACAGGAGCGCGCCTGGTCATCCCCGATCTGGTACACGCCTTCCGCCGAGATAAAGGAGTTGGCACGAGCACAGGGGAAGGAGCCACCAGCTCCAAAGCACGCATCGCCGTCCGATCAGTAATGCTTTTTCTGGGATGCCGAGCAATGAAGTTTCAAAAAACCATGTTCGCTTTTTCTGTCGCACTTCTGATTGCGGCCTCCTCCGCACGGGCGCAGGACTTTGATCTCGTAATCGTGAACGGCCGGGTGATGGACCCGGAAACGAATTTTGACGCCGTTCGGAATGTTGGGATCAAGGCCGGTAAAATCGCGACCATAACCACGGAGAAGATCACTGGCGCCGAGACAATTGACGCAACTGCCCACGTAGTTGCCCCGGGATTCATCGACGGTCATTCGCATGTCGTCGACGCGCCGCTTGGTCAGAAGGCAGCTCTGCGCGACGGGACGACCACGACGCTAGATCTGGAGGTCGGGGCGTATCCAGTCGATGAATGGTACGAGAAGCTTGCGGGCCGCTCACAAACCAATCATGGCGCGGTTGTCTCGGTTCCTGCAGCAAGGACGGCGGTGTTCGAGCCGGAGTATAAATCAAAGACCGGGAACATCGTTACCGACCTATTCACCGGCGTCTATCTTGGGGCCGCATGGGTGACACGCGTCGCTACCGAGAACGAGCGCGAGCGAATCCTTGAGATCATCGACTACGGGCTGAAGCGTGGCGCGCTCGGCATCGGCCCGCCGGCGGGGTACATGACCGAAGGCTTCACGTCGCAAGAGATGATCGGCATCCAGGAACTGGCCGGCAAGTACGGTCGTTTCACCCACGTACATACGCGCTTTTCGAGCCAGAGCCCGCCGACCACGGCGCTTCTTGCCTTTCAGGAGGCAATTGATCCGGCCGTGGCCCATGGTGGCGGCGTGATTATCGCCCATTTTACCGCGCAATCGCTGGCCCTGACAGAGGTGGCGATGAAGTACATAGACAACATGCGAGCTAAAGGTGTGCCCGTCGTTCTCGAAGTATACCCCTACAACTTCGGAGCGGCCGGTAACGGTGTCTCAGCCGACTACCTGAAGCCCGACAACTATCAGCGTAACATGGGGCGAACCTACAAGGACATCATTGATACGCAGACGGGCGAACGGCTCGACAAGGCGACCTACGAAAAGATGGTCAAGGACGATCCCAACCATCCAGTGCTGTTCTATAACGCAACCGAGGAAGATATGTTGAAGGGCGTCGCCCATCCCGACGTGTTGATCGGCTGCGACTGCTTTCCCTTTACCGATCCGAAAACGGGCAAGGTGCTCACGGCCTGGGACACGCCCTGGGACAAGGTCAATACGCATCCTCGTACGGTCGGCACACATGCGAAAGTTCTACGCCTGGTGCGAGAGGGAAAGGTGGACCTTACCTTAATGCAAGCAATCTCGAAGATGTCCTATCAGTACGCCAAATTCCTGCAAGATAATGGTGTTCCGCAGATGGCCTTCAAGGGCCGTATGCAGGAGGGCGCCAATGCGGACATCACTGTGTTCGATCCCCGAACGGTGACCGACAACTCGACGCTCAAGCAGGGTGAGAACGCTCTACCCTCAACCGGCATTCCCTATGTGGTGGTCAACGGCACTGTCGTTGTTAAGGATTCTAAGGTCCTGAAGAACGTGTATCCGGGAGAGGCTATCCGCGCGCCCGTCCAATTTTGAATTAGCGGCTCAATCAAGCAAAGGGTTCGCAATGATATCTAGAAATATTGCAGTATTATCTTGGATACTTTTTAGCTGTTTCTCCTTCGCCTACGACGCCAGCGCGCAAGAGAATGTCGGACAGCCAAAGGGCGAAAGGGGCAAGCCCAATCCGCTGAAGAATGTGTATTTCGGCGAGCAGCACATGCACACGGTGAACTCACCCGACGCGTTTGCCTTTGGCACCCGCAACACACCGGATGACGCTTACCGGTTTTGCAAGGGCGAGCCGATCAAAATCCACACCACTGGCGAGACGGTGAAGAAAAAAACGCCCTACGACTGGTGTGCGCTTACGGACCACGCCGAATACATGGGCGTCATGCCCTTGCTGCTGAAGAAGGACAATCCGCTCGCAAACACCGAAATCGGCAAGATGATTGCCTCCGGGGATCCCAAGCAGGGCGAGGCGGCTTTCCAGCAGATCATCACCTCAGCTGCGATCAACACGCCGATCTCGTACATGATCGACGCTAAGGTTATGAGGTCGATCTGGGACGAGCAAAAGAAGATCACCAACAAGCATAATGAGCCGGGCAAGTTCACGACGCTTATCGCCTTCGAGTGGACGTCAATACCGCAGTACCAAAACCTGCATCACAATGTGTTTTTCCGAGACGATAAGGGGCCGGACGTCCAGTTCAGCTCGTTCGATTCGGTGAAGCGGGAGGACCTGTGGACCTATCAGGAGGTGCAGCGATCTCTAGGCCATGAAAACTTTTCGATCCCGCACAACTCCAATGTCTCTAACGGCCTGATGTTCCCGCCACGCACGTCCTACGGAACTCAGATCACAAAGGAATGGGCCGAGCGTAGCGCAGCCAACAGCGTCGCCGTTGAAATGGCCCAGACCAAAGGCGCCTCCGAGACCAACCCCTCGCTCTCGCCAAATGACGAATTCGCGGGTTTTGAAGACTACTATCACAACCTCCTTGGATCTGGTGGTGTGGTGGGTAAGGTCGATGGCAGCTTCGTGCGTCAGGGCCTAATCACCGGCATCGGCTTCCAAGAGATGTTGGGAGCCAATCCCTACAAGTTCGGCATCGTGGCCGGTGCGGACACACACAACGGTGCGTCCGACAACGAGGAATTCAACTATTTCGGCGTCCACGGGAATACTGACAAGACGCCCGAAGTCCGGCTTTCCTCTCAAGGCTCGGTCGCCGGAGAACCGGCTCGGCGCTTCTCTTCGCCAGCCACAACTGCTGTCTGGGCGCCCAAAAATACGCGTGAAGCGATCTTCGATGCGATCAAAGCCAAAGAGACGTATGGAACCTCTGGCACGTTTATTCGGCTGCGTTTCTTTGGAGGTTGGGATTACCCGGGCGATCTATTGGGGGACCGGGAATTCGTGAAAAAAGCCTATGCGGGTGGTGTCCCGATGGGTGGCGATCTGCCCCCGCATCCGGCCAAGGACTTCGCTAAGGCACCAAAATTTGCCGTCTGGGCTCTGAAAGATCCGAACAGTGGGAACCTAGATCGGATCCAAATCGTCAAGGGTTGGTTCGACCGCGGCTATGCCTACGAGAAGGTTTATGACGTGGTCTGGGCCGACGCACAGAACCGCAAAGTGGACGCTTACGGCAAGGTTGCGCCGGTGGGTAATACTGTCGACATCAAGCAAGCGACGTATACTAATAACATCGGCGACAGTCAGCTCTCGGCAGTCTGGACGGATCCGGATTTTGATCCGACGCACCACGCTGTTTATTACGTGCGCGTTCTTGAAATCCCCACGCCGCGGTGGACGACTTACGATGCCAAAAAGCTCGGCATCGACCCGCCCCAAGACGTGGCGCCGACGATCCAGGAGCGCGCCTGGTCCTCTCCGATCTGGTACACGCCACCTGCGGAACTGATCAAGCGTCCGGCGCACTATTACGGCCTGCAGCCGTTTTTGCCGTGATGGAAACGCATGGCATTCGCGCCACAATAGCGGGGCTTTGGCGTTGCATTTTTGGAAGTCTGAAGTTGCACCACGCCAAAGTTTTCGGCTTCATAAAATGGTCGCTCGCCGTGCCTGTTGCTTTGGCGCCTCTGAGTGTTTTGGCGTGCGGATTCCACACGAAAGAATCACTGGCAAAGGCTTTCTTGAACTTCACGTATCCGAATGCTCTCCATGTCACCGGGGCAATCTGGACAGGGCAACAGGCTGGCATATTGCCGATGCCAGATCGCGAACGCCTTCAAGCGACAGGCAAGAAGCGCAAGATCCTCGATACTCAAGCCTACTGGAAAACGACCCGAGCGCTGCACTCACTTGGCGGGGCATTCGATATCGTGACGGGGGAGCAAACCCCAAAGGCTGTCGTCCTCGTCGAAACCGCGCTGTGGGCGCGATATTCAGGTCAAGGGGAAATCGAATTACATGCCGTGGGTGCGCAAGCTGGCGATCTGGTCATCGTGACTGGCGCCCCGGTGCTCGATACAATCAAGCGCGGCAAACTAACGATCAGCCGTGCGTTGAATAGTGGGTATTTGCGTCTCTACGGCACACCGGAACAACAACATGCTTTCCTCGCAGCGCATGGCACAATCGGCGAGCGCGCTTTGCCGGATGTGAGGCAGCGTCAGATGATCACGAACATCTTCGGTCAACCACCAAACAGTGCCGCAGTTCTTCAAGACGCAGCGCAGCAGTGACAGGATACAAATGACTTTCAACTTAAGACCCCTAGCTCGGGGTCTCCTTCGAGAACCGCTCTTACATTTCATCCTGCTCGGCGCTCTCATTTACCTTGCCTATGGGCTCACCAAGAAAACGAGTGTCGATCCCGACCAACGAACGCTCACCGTTACAGCCAGCGAGATCGATTGGCTTGAATCCTCGTGGCGGAAACGTTGGAACCGTTCGCCAACGCCAGAGGAACGGAAGGGTTTAGTCAAGGCCTTCGTGCGCGAGACGATCCTCTACCGCGAAGCGCTCGCGATGGGTCTCGATAAAGATGACACGATTGTCAGGCGGCGCCTGGCGCAAAAGCTCGAATTCCTTTCGCAGGACCTGCTTCAGCCAAGCACACCAAGCGAAAAGGAATTAAGGGCGTTCTACGACGCTCAACGCGATCGCTTCCGAGCACCAGACTTGTTGACAATGAGCCATGTGTTCTTCGATCCGGACCAACGCGGAGACACCACACTGAAGGATGCAGAGGCAGCCAAGGAAATACTCTCCGAGCATGCCGATCTTTCGGCTTCCCAGAAGTCCGTTGGCGATCCGTTCCTACTACAAAAATATTACCCTGAGCGCTCAAACGCAGAGCTATCGAAACTGTTCGGGAGCGGATTTTCCGACGCTGTGTTCAAGCTTGAGCCGGGGCAGTGGCACGGACCTGTTCTCTCGGGCTATGGCGTCCATTTGGTCTTCGTACATGACCGACAAAACAGCCCAGAACCGGATTTCGCAGCGGTGAAAGAAAAGGTTCGAGCCATGTGGGAGGAAGAGAAGAGGCGTGAGCTCAATGAGGCATTCATCGACGGATTGTTGGCGCGATACAAAGTGGTGATCGAAGATAAGTCGGCGGGCAAACAGGCCACTTCTGCACTGGGCCGAGTTAAATGACCCCACTCAAACGATACTCATGGGTTCATCGGACGCTCCTCATTCTCTTTGTCGGCCTCGCTCTAAACTCGCAGCCCATGGCTCATGAGGTCCGGCCCGCGCTTCTCGAAATCAGCGAATGGGAAGCCGGTTGGTTTGACGTTGTCTGGAAGGTTCCGACCCGTGGCGGAAAGGTTTTGGCGATAACCCTAGTTTTACCGAAGAGTTTAACGCCGGTTGGCCCGCCATCCGCCCGCGTCGTACCGGGCGCAAAAATCGTGCGCGCAGCGTATAGAGGGAAAGCAGGCGCGCTGACTGGAGAATCGCTCTTAATCGACGGTCTCAGCGCACTCCAAATCGACGTTCTGCTCCAGATCTCACTAGCAGACGGCACCGCCCACTCCGCCATCCTTCGTCCAACCTCACCGGCTTATCTGGTTCCCAAGAAATCGAGCAACTTCGAGGTCGCGCAGTCCTATTGGATTATGGGGATTGAGCACATTCTGGGCGGGATCGACCATCTTCTATTTGTGCTCGCGCTAATTCTCATCATACCAAATTACTGGAACCTATTGAAAGCGATCACAGCTTTCACCGTGGCACACAGCATAACGCTGGCGCTGGCAACCTTGGGATATGTGCACATGCCGGCCGCGCCGACCGAGGCCGTGATTGCGCTGAGTATTTTGTTCTTATCTGTTGAGATTGTGCGAAGCCACGAAGGCAAGATGGGCCTGACCGAACGTGCGCCCTGGATCATTGCATTTCTGTTTGGCTTGTTTCATGGCCTTGGTTTTGCCGGCGCTCTCAGCGATGTCGGACTGCCGCAGCATGCGATACCACTCGCGCTGCTCATGTTTAACATCGGAGTGGAATGCGGGCAGATCCTATTCGTCTTGTTTGTCTTGGCCGTCGTCGCTGCAATGCGCCAGCTGCAAATTGTCTGGCCAGCCGGAAGCTGGCGCGTCTTCCCGTATGCGATCGGTAGTCTTGCAGCGTTCTGGACCTTTCAGAGGGTCGGATCTTTTTTGGTGATGTCGTGAACCTATCGACTGGAATGCTCAATCGACGAAAAACTTCGATCAGCGTTGAGTGCCCACAAAAAGCGTTGGCTAGTCCATCAAATGAGTATCAGGAGGTGATGACGTGAACACGAGGATGATTGTTTCTGCTGTTGTGGTGTCCTTGTGCAGCTTCGGACTGTTCTCCGCAAACAGCTTGGCGCGTGACAAGGTGACAGCAGATGAGGCGCGCAACATCGCCAAGGAAAAGGTTGGTGACATCTTCTGCTCTTCGCGTTTTCCCTTATGCTGGTGCTCCATTGCAGAACACGGTGCTCGACTTAGCGTTGGGCAGCACGTTCATCTTAGCCGATCTCAGCCGGCCTTAACACTAGAGAGTTACTGATGGTCCTCGATCAAGTTGTGACGACCCACGACGACGTGCACAAAGTGGCGGACGACATGCTTCGCGAAGTGGGCATGGGGATAGGCGATTGCGGCGGCTCAGTGACCTTTGCTGGCATGGAACCCGTTCGCAAAACCGTAATGAAAGCTGGTGCTGCGCCCGCGATCATCTTGGCTTCGAATGCAGTCGCTGAAGCCGCGATTTGGCGCGAACGGACCGGTGAGGGCCAAGACATACACGTGGACCTGAGAAAGGCCTGGATCGAGCAAAGTCCCTGGCAGCTGGACGCCATGCCTTACACGCTGGTTAACGGCCAGCACAAGATGTTCAATTTGGGCTCCTACGTCGTTACGAATCCGATCGTCCCCACGCGCGACGGCCGTTGGATGGTTATGTGTCCTCTCTATCCGTCGCAGGAGAGGAATTTTCTTCGATTGATGAACTGCGGCGCCGCGCCCGAGCAGATCGCACAAGCCACGATAAAGCGCGAAGCTCTGGAAATGGAAGCCGCAGCGACGGCCGCGCAGGTCCCCCTCCAAATGATCCGCACCAAAGAGGAATTTGAGGCGTCAGAACAGGGCCAAGTTCACGCCGAGACCCCGCTCATCTCAATTGAGAAGATTGGTGAGAGCGACCCAGTCCCCCTACCGCAGGGCGAGCGACCCTTGTCAGGATTGCGCTGCCTTTCCTTCGTCCACGCAGTTGCAGGACCTTGTTGCCCGCGAACGCTTGCGGGTCAGGGCGCGGAATGCCTGAACATCAACATGCCGGACTGGATCGAGTATGGGAATTTCTTTTATCAGGCGGATATCGGTTTGCGGCAAGCCTATCTGGACGCACGTAAATCGGAAAACCGAAAACATATCTACAAGCTTATTGAGGATGCCGATGTTTTTGTCGACAACCTTCGGCCCGGCGTCGCCGATGGCGAGGGCTATTCGCATCAGGCATTAGCAGAACGCAAGCCCGGCATAATCGCCGTGAGCGTGAAGCTAAACGCACATAAAGGACCCTGGTCGCTGTGGCCCGGCTTCGACGTAAACGCAGCGGGAATTGCCGGCCTCTATACAGCCGAAGGGACGCCTGATCAGCCGATGTTGCCACAGCAGGTCAACGTGATCTGCGATATCATGACGGGCTACCTTGGCGCGATTGGCGTCAAGGCCGCGCTACTGCGCCGCGCGAAGGAAGGTGGCAGCTACAGTGTCCGCGTATCGCTGACCCAGACCGTTCAGTTCATTATGAGCCTCGGCTTCAACGACAAGCGGGTCTTTGAGAACCTCGAAGGCCTCGGTCCAGAACATCAGATCGTAAAGCCAAATCTGATCACGGGGCAAACGCCATTCGGAGAGCTTACAAAACCTGGATCCCAGGTTGAGATGTCGAAAACTCCCCAGTTTTGGGATGATCCGTTACTCTATGTACCTGGCTCCTGTAAGCCTGAGTGGCTGGACAGTTGAGCCTGCAAATAATCTACGCTCGTACTAGAGCGGAGAAACAACAAATAGTCTTGGGGAGTCCATGCCGATGCTAAACTCTGGTCTTGGCGGTCATATCGGTACCGACGCCAATTTTACACTGACGACGCAAACCGGATACTCACGGGCTGACGCCAAGCCCACCACCGGTCAGTCAAAGATGCAGCTGACGGCCGAGGAGCAGGCGATTTATGACGGAAAGCATGGTGAACTTCTGCAGAAGGCCATTCGAACCGTGGTGGCCTATGGCGAACTCTTCAGCGCAAACCGCCTAGTGGATCTAGGTGGTGCTCCTCATATGGCGATGAGCTGGGGTACGGATGCGGTTGAACCGTTTCTGAAGATCTACAAGCAGCTCGCAGATGCGGGGCTGAAGACCTACAAGCCTTTCACCGCCGACCCGAAGCCGATGGACAACGAGAATCTGGATCCGGGACCGAAGAAGCGTGCGATCGTCGACAAAATCTACGACCGGGAAGATGAGCTGCAGGAAGTCAATCTCAGGCTCGGCATGCGTAGCAAGGACGACTGGAGTTGCGTCTGTTACGTCAAGGAGATGGGCAACACCCCTAAACGCGGGGATTACTTGGCCTGGTCAGAATCCTCGGCGATCAATTATGCCAATTCGGTACTCGGTGCCCGCACCAATCGCAACTCGATGGGCATCGACATGCTTTGCAATATTCTCGGCAAGGCCCCGTTGTTCGGCCTAATGACTGACGAGGGCCGTAAGGCCCCTTGGCTGATTGTCGTCAAGACCACAAAACTACCGCATCCAGAGCTGCTCGGCTCCGCCATTGGCCTCAAGGTCATGGAGGCGGTTCCCTTTATCACGGGGCTAAAGGATTTCCTGGGCGAGGCGAATGATCGCACCAGCGGATGGCTCAAGGACATGGGTGCGGCCACGGCCAGCAATGGTGCCGTTGGTCTCTATCACCTTGAAGGCATTACGCCCGATGCGATCGAGCACGGCCGCAAGTTGCTGAAAGACGGCTACCAAACATACGTGGTTGACGACGCCGAACTGAAACGAGTTTACGACAGCTACCCCAATCTTTGGAAAGATCCCCATCACAAACCGGAGCGAGTGTTCATCGGTTGTCCGCACAATACGGTGGAGCAGCTTCGCGAATGGGGTGACCGTATTGACAAAGGACTGAAAGCGTCCGGCAAAACAGCGGTCGCGTGCCCAACTTACCTGTTCGCTTCGAAATATGTGCGCGACGCTTTTCAGCTGAAATATCCCGACGTCGCCAAGTCTCTGACCGACAACGGTGCCGTGATCGCACTGAATTGCCCGATGATGTATCTCTCAACTCCCGTCGAAATGGACGAGATGGACGTCACAAACTCCAACAAGACACGAGTCTATACAAAGGGACGCTTCTTTCTCGATGATGACCTCGTGCACATCATGGTCACTGGCGAGCTGCCGCCCGGCGCCTAAGCCCCCGGATTTGGAGAGACACAAGACGATGGCCCAGATACGGACGTTCAAGGGACGACCCGCGTTGCCAGGCGACGTGCAGGGATCCGCCGAGGTGTCCCATATCGGATTCAATACCTGTGCGACCTATGTCGATGTGATGATCAGCGGCACGAAGTCCGGTGTCTGCCAGGACCACGACAACAAAGACCTTTTCGGACGGGATCTCGCCGACAAGGTCGTCTGCGTACCGCAGACAATCGGATCCAGCAGTGCCGCATGCTTATTTATGACGATTTGCGAAAAAGATATCGCGCCAAAGGCGATGCTGTTCGCCAATCACATCGACTCCTTGGCCGCCTGTGGACTGCTGATGGCCGACAACTGGCTCGACAAGCGAATCGTTACCGTCGACCTTCTAGGCCCCGACTTCTTAAACGCCGTCATCACTGGCAACACGATCCATGTGCGCGCGGATGGGACGGTTGAGGTTCACGGCTAACCGCAAAGAGCACGGTTGTCGGAATGCTCGACCTGGTTGTGAGACCAAGATTGTAATGACTCCGGTGATCGTCCCAGGGCACGCCGAAAAAAGAATTAGAGGTCCGAGCGATGGCGCGATATCTTTTCCTGGACGTAACGCTGCCTCTGATGTCGCCTTCGAGGCGGATCCGCTCCCGCTATGCATTGCAGGGCGAGATCCACGCCCACGCATAGGGCTCTACCCGCGCACCGATCTTGATTTGCCGGGTTTTCCTTACTTTACCTCGCGAGAAATACCGATCTCCAGTCTTGTTTTGTCTCAATCAGGTGCCAGCCGCCCTGCGCGGCGGCGCCGATGCCCTTGTCAAGCGTGCCCACGAGGCTCTCTTGCGGTCGCAGGCGAATTCGCGGGTCGGCATCGTGTGGTGCACCAGCATGCCGAGGTGTGGCCTATCACCGGCCAGCGTCCACTGCAGCATCTGAAAGTCACCATCGGCATTGCCAAAGGCAGCAATGGGCCGCCGACCGGCAAACTTCTGGATGTCGATCGCCTTGCCCTCCTTGTCGTCGACGAAGAAGATCATCGACTGTCTCACCAGCACGGGCTTGCCGGCCTGCATCTTGAACTCGGTAACGATGCTGGAGCCGATCATCTGCTCGGGCGGGATGTTATGGACGTCAGGCGCTTAGGGCCGCATGAACTCCACTCCGCCGCCGGATACAATGAAAGTCTTGACGCTGTTGTTGTGCAAAAGAGGATCGGATCTTTCATGTGATGATGCGACCCTATCGACTGGATTGCTCAATCAGGGAACAATTTCGATGAATGTTGAGCGCCCACAAAAAACGTTGGCTAGTCCATCAAATGAGTATCAGGAGGTGAGGACGTGACTACGAGGATGATCATTTCTGCTTTTGCGGCGCTCTTTTGCAGCTTGGGATTGTTCTCCGCAAACAGCGTGGCGCGGGACACGGTGACAGCAGATGAGGCGCGCACAATCGCCAAGGAAGCCTACATCTTTACCTACCCGCTGGTGATGATGTATCGCACGATGTACTTGCAGGCGATCGACGAGAAATCGAAATCCTACAGCGGCGGTTTCGGCAAGTGGCTGCATCTGGGAACGTCTTCGCCTAAGGACACCGATATCGTCTCCCCCAACAATGACAGCCCCTATTCCTACGCCTGGGTTGATCTTCGTACCGAGCCTTGGGTGCTCACCCTGCCGAAGATCGAGGACAAGCGCTTCTACACCAGCCAATGGGACGATCTCTGGGGTTTCGTTCTCGACAATCCAGGATCGGTCGAAGACGGCAATGGCGGCGTGAGCGTGTTGCTTGCTTCGCCCTCGTGGAAGGGCGAACTGCCCAAGAGCGTCAAGCGCGTGATCCAGGGCGAAAGCGAGTTCCTCGGAACGCTGACACGAACCCAACTATTCGAACCGAAGGACCTTCCGAACGTTCAGAAGATCCAAACGGAATACAAGCTACAACCGCTCAGCGCCTTTCTCGGCCAGGCCGCCCCCAAGTCGGCGCCTGAGATCAAGTGGATGGAGTGGAAGGACAAGGACGAAACGACGGAGAAATTCTGGTCCTATGCAAATTTTCTTCTTCCCTTCACAACTCCCAACGACATGGACAAGAACGTCGATGCCGACATGACGAAGATCGGGCTTGAGCCCGGCAAGCCGTGGGATGCATCCAAGCTGGACAAAGACGTGCGCGATGCCATCGCAGCGGGAATGAAGGATGCGCTCGCCCAGTTCAGGGACGAAGCGACTAAAATTGACGATCCGAGCAAGTTCTTCCGGTCCCGAGCGGATGCGAAAGACGACTACGATAACCGTGCGCTGGGAGTGAATGTCGGAATCTTCGGCAACGTCAGCAAGGTTTCGGTCTACATCGCGCTGCCCAAGGACAGCAAAGGCACCCTGTTTGACGGGAGCAAGGCGTCCTACGAGCTCAAGTTCACCAAGGAGCAACTGCCGCCGGCGAAGTATTTCTGGTCGATGACCATGTACAAGCTGCCGCAGCGTTGGCTCGTCGACAACCCGATCAATCGCTACTCGATCGGCAGCGCGACCGATGGCGTCAAGTATGCCGCCGATGGCTCTCTGGTGCTTTACATCAGCGCGAAATCTCCGGGCAAGGATAAGGAGTCGAATTGGCTGCCGGCGCCCGATGGCCCGTTCTGGCTTGTCCTGCGCACCTATGGGCCAGGCAAGAGCATCCTCGACAGAAGCTACAAGGTCCCGCCGATTACGACGACCCACTAATGGAAACAATGGCTCCGCCGGTGACTATGTTCCCGGCGGGATCGCCCGCCGTTTTGATGCGGGCGCGGTTCAGACGCATATTTAAGCAATGGGAAGTAAGGAGAACTCGAAATGCTCAGGCGCTTTACGTTCATCGCATTCGGTGCTGCGATGGCACTCGCCATCGCCGGTTCATCGTTCGCTGCTGACGCTCAAAAGGTGATCTCTCCCGAAGAAGCGAAGTCGAAACAGGCTTACGCTCTTGGTGTAGCCGCCTATATCTGGGGCTATCCCATGGTGGTGATGCAGCGCAGCCGCGGTGCGATGACGACGGGCGGGGATGCGCCGGTCACGCCGGAGGTCTTCAACAAGACGGGCAAGCTCTTCGCCCCGGTGAACCAGGTTGCAACCGCCTGGGGCATGCTCGGCCCAAAATTCTCGGCCGTGCAGTCCGGAAACAGCGACACCCAGTATTCCGTGACGTGGTTCGATGTAGCGCGAGAGCCCTATGTGCTTGAGATCCCTGACGCAAAGGGGCGCTACTACACCTATCAGTTCATCGACGCCTGGACGAACAACTTCCATTACGCCAGCACGCGGACCATGGGCTCGCAGAAGCAGGCCTACGCACTCGTTGCTCCAGGATGGAAAGGCGCGCTTCCTGCCGACGTGATCCGGGTCGATACGCCGACCCCGACCGGCTTCATTATCGGGCGCTGGTTCGTGGCGGACGAGAAGGACGTCAAGGCCGTCAACAAGATCCAGGAACAGGTGTCGATGACCCCGCTCAGCAGCTGGGACAAGTCCTACACCCCGCCCAAAGTCCCCGTCGTGAAGCCCACGGCGTACACGGGCGATCTGGCGTTCTTTGAACAACTGGGCGACACGCTTGTCGTCAACGGCGCGCTCGACACGGACGGTGGCGTCCTTGGACTACTTCAGAATATCGGCCTGACCACCGACCGTGGCTTCGATCCGTCAGGTCTGAGCGACGCAGAGAAGAAATCGCTCGCGAAGGCTGTCATCGATGGTGAGGCAATGCTCGCCGCCAAGTCGGCCGATATGGGCAAGACCGTCAACGGATGGCAGCTTTCGCCGGTTCTGAGTGAGTATTTTGGAACCAACTACCTGTTCCGAGCGGCGATCGGCTATCAGGCGATGTTCGTCAACACACCTATCGAGGCTTACTATCCGGGCGCTTTCACCGACAAGGACGGTAAGGTTCTCGACGGCTCGAAGAGCAAGTACACCCTGACTTTCCCGAAGGGAAAAACGCCCCCGGTTGGCGCGTTCTGGTCGGTCACGCTCTACGACGCGAAGAAGCGGCTGATGGTCGAGAACAAGCTCAACCGCTACAAGATCGGCAGCGCAGACAAGCTGATGGCCGAGAAGGACGGATCGACCGTGCTCTATATTCAGGCCGACCCGCCCGGCAAGGACAAGGAAGCTAACTGGCTGCCCGCGCCGAAAGAACCGTTCTACCTGCTGATGCGCATGTATCTGCCAGAGATCGAGGTGTTAAATGGCCAGTACGAGATCCCTGGGGTCAAACGAGCCAAATAACCCGAATTTCGGATGGGTTGTGGGAGGATAATCCTGACGATCCATCGGGGCCGACCGCATCAGTGCTTGCCGCTCCATTTCGCATTGTGCATCGGTGACGAAGAGCGCGGCGGATGCGAGTGCCTAGGCCCATGCAGTACAAACCGCCATTGAGCTGAAGCTGCTCATGAACGCTTTTCGACCAGAACTGAATGTTTCAAAAGGGCCATCGACCTTAAGTCTCGACGCGAGCTAACTAGGTCTACGTACCTTCCAACCATAAAAGTATCCGCCAGGAGTGAAGGCGTAAGATCTTGCGCGAAGCATCATGGCTCGAAGAAATCCATTGGGTCAGCATTAGCCTGCTGAGACGGGGCCGAATTCAAGTATTGCTGACAACGCGGCCGCAAGATTCTCGTTCCAATTTTATTGAAGCACGTATTTTTCGAATATTTGGCGGCCTGTAGCGAGCTCGCAACATCGATCAGTCTTATCCGAATCAGACCGTAACGACGATTGTTCGATGATTAAGAATCTTTTAATTAAGGTATTATGCTTTGATAACCAGTTGAGGTTTTTATGAACAGCCTACGGAGTGATGTGCACTTTTGGGCTGTGATGACCTTCATGCTTCTCGTGCTGGGCAATTCCTTATGCGCTCCGGCATGGGCAGATGACCATTCGCTTCGCGAAAAATCCCAGAACCCTATTGGCAGTCTGATATCGGTTCCATTCCAAAATACAACGAACTTTGGCGTTGGGGCGCTTGATAACACGCAGAACGTTCTTCTGTTCCAGCCCGTGGCCCCGATAACCCTGGATCCGGAGTGGGAGCTTATTGTCCGCCCGATCACACCGCTGGCCTACCAGCCCCCTTTGTTCAACGGTGATAGCCACGATTTTGGTCTGGGCGATATTCAGTTGCAGACGTATTTTGTTCCTAAGAAAGTGCTGCCGATCCCTGGGGGCTCAATGATTTGGGGCATCGGACCTGTGGCCCAGTTCAAAACGGCAACGGACCCCAGGCTTGGAACCGGCAAATGGGCTGCCGGCGCAGGTCTCGTTGGGTTCTTCGTCGTGAAGCCTTTTACCTTTGGCGCCCTGGTCAACAACATCTGGTCGTTTGCCGGAGACGATGATCGGGCTGACGTTAATCTTATGACCGTCCAGCCCTTTATAAATCTCAATCTTCCCAAGGGTTGGTATTTGACCTCCAGCCCCGTCATGGAGTTCGACTGGGAATCGAACGAGAATACCGTTCCTCTAGGCGGCGGTTTCGGCCGAATTTTCAAAATCGGCACGCAACCAGTCAACGCTGTTATCCAGGCATTCGGATATGCCGACAGGCCGGACGGTGGCCCGGACTGGTCACTTCGGATCCGGTGGACTGAACGGGAGAAGTTATTTCGAAAAGCTCTGTTTTCGTCACGCGTGAGTTTTGGCGGTCTTTCAGCGACCAATGAACAGCACTTGGAGCAAGAATATGAGCTGGCACCACTTAGTGACATCCGTTGCTTTATCCGGTCTCGTATGTCTGGGGCTTGTGCTCCCATCTCAAGCTGACGACGTTGATTTGAACGAAAGCCTTCGCGAGCGAGAGCAACTGTTTGGCGATTGGGGAGGAGCGCGCACAGTTCTCGCCCAACGCGGGATCATCGTTGATCTTCAGGCGACGCAATTCTACCAGGGCGTGACGCAGGGCGCGCCTGACAACAATGGGAAGTATGGCCTGAAGGGCGACCTTTTCGTGACGTTGCTCGGCGAAAAACTCGGGCTATGGAACGGACTAATTG
>DAOUZE010000192.1 GCA_030665765.1 Filomicrobium sp. | reverse complement strand
GGAGTAACTGCAGATCTTTGCCCCCTTCATTGATCAAGGGCGGCGGCTGCAGCCCGCCCTTTTTCTTTCGTGAACCTCATAAGTCCGCTCGGGGTCTTGGCTATGTAAAAACGCGGAGCAGAACCGGCGCGGGAGCATTTGATTCCTAAGCTCCGTTGCGAGTGAGCTCAACGACCGCCCGAGAAAGTCGTTGAACTACGACTCACCAGCGGAGAAGTTCGAAGAGTGTGTTGCGGCGATCGGTTGAATCGGCAGGACAAAGCGGACATTCGAAATACAAGCAATTGGACCACTTCAGGAAGTACAAGGTTGGGTCAGGTTATCCAAACGGCATTGTCACATTGAGTGAATTTGGCCCAATATGGACGACAGACCGGCGGGCTAAGCCGCTGAAATCCCACGCGTCAAAATCTGCGGTCGTCGGCAAATTCCAGTCAAGCAGACTTAATGTGACAACACCTAACTTGTTATGGAAGATCGTCCAGGGCCTTGACTTCGGGCACGCGACCAAGAGCCTTGGCCATGTCGGAGCTGCTCATAAGTTCGATCATCTGGTAGCTGCTGAGCAGATTGTCACCCAAGCGTGTAACATAGAGCGCCTGGATCAAGCTGGGATCATCAGGCATGCGAATGGTGATGTAGTTTTTTCCGTCGCCGAGCCCCCAATAATAGCTAAGCATCTTGCCGCCCAGCTTGGTAATGGTACCCGACATGCTTGCTTCGCGGTCGCTGGGGTTTTCGATCATAAATTTCCACGCAGCACCGGTTGGTTCCCCGACGATCATGAAAATGCGGTCGGAGAACTTGTCCGCCACGCCCACCGTGTCGTCCTGCGCGCAGATACTGCTCGCCATAAGGCACACGGCTCCAGCAAGCGCCACCAATGTCATGACGTGTTTCAAGCCTACCTCCTCCGCTGGTGGATTGGTGGTGTAGTCTCTACCCCTCAGCAACCCTTAGTTCAGCGTGTTCTTGTAGATTTTGCCGTTCTTCATAACGAGATCGATGTTGCCGGCGTAGTCCTCCAGAATACGAATGTCTTCAAGAGGATTACCATCGACCAGCAAGATGTCCGCATAGGCGCCTTCCTCAATGACACCAAGTGCACCATCTTTGTAGGGATTGAGCTTTCCAGATAACGCTAGGAGTTCTGCGTTCAGTGACGTGGCTTGCAGCAGGATTTCGTACGGCGACCATACTTCACTCCTGTACCCGAACTCGTTGTTCTGCTTCGCAAGAGCCACGGGGTCACCGATTATGTCTGTTGAAAACCCGACTTTGCGAATTTCGAACTCCTTCAGAAGCCGCATCTGGTTTCGAGCGCCCTGCTGCACGGTGAGGAACTTTTCAGCAGCAGCTGGGCCAAGCACCGTCGTCACGGCCGCCTGGTCTAGCCCCAGCATCGAAAAGAAGGGCACCACCCAGACATCCGCAGCCTTGATAGCCTTCGCGGATCTTTCGGTCATGAGTGTCGCATGGTCCAAGCTCTTCACACCGGCATCGATTGAACGAAGGATGCCTTCGTCTTCATAGACATGGACGAGCACATATGTGTCCCAGTCCTCCGCCGCTTTCACAGCAGCTTCTAGCTCCTCAGGAAGGTATTGAACGGTGTGGAGAGGGTCGGTCGAGGATGAGACACCGCCCCCGGCCATGACTTTGATTTGCGTTGCTCCGAGGCGCAGCGCCTCCCGCGTGGCGCGCAACACTTCCGGTACGCCATCGGCTAGAAACTCTAGATGCTGGGCAAAGAAAGACCGGCGGGCACCCTCCATGTTGGGGTGTGGCTCGGTGTAGCGCCGATGTTCGCCGTGGCCGGACGTCTGAGATATGACGGGGCCGGACGGGTACACCCGAGGCCCCGTGATCTTACCTTGATCGATAGCACGGGCTAGGCCGATTGCAGGTCCGCCAGCATCACGTACCGTGGTAAAGCCCCGCAACAGCATCTTTTCTGCTTCTTTGCCGGATGTCGCGCCCCAGAACATCCAGTCCTGCTGATCACGAAGCACGGCAATGGGCTCGGTGATTGCCAGGTGTACGTGTGCGTCAATCAGGCCCGGCATCAGGGTGCGCCCGCCGCCGTCGATCACCGTCGCCTTCGGCGCGTCGATGGTCTCTGTCGAGACCTCCTTGATTAGGTTCCCTTCGACCAGGACGCTGGCGTTTTCGATCCGCGCTTCATTCAATCCATCAAAAACATGGACGTTGTTGAGCAGGATCTGCGGCGGTGTGTCGTCCTGTGCAAAAGAATTGCCGGCGGCGAGCGACACCGCTGCCGCCAGCAGCGTGGACTTGAAAAGATGCTTCACTGGTTCTCCATACTGGAAGGTTGTTGGCGGGGCCGGCGCCTCGCCGAGACGTTCAGTTGAGGGTGTTCTTGTAGATTTTGCCGTCTTTCATGATGACTCGGATGGTGTCGTGACCTTCCCCGCGAGGCTCTGCGTCAAACCACTTTGGCCGGGCACCTATAACAGACAGATCTTCCAGCGGATTGCCATCGACGATCAGGATATCGGCGTATGCTCCCGGTTCAATCACGCCCAGTTGCTCCGGGTAAGGATTGCGTTGTCCGGTCAGCTGTGCCATCTCGCCAGCCGTCGATGTGGCTGAGATCAGCATGGCATGATTTCCGAACCAATCGGCGAACTGGTACTTCTCGAAATCCCTATGGGCACGCCCCTGGTCCAGCGTGGACAGAACGGTATCAACATTGTGGACCACTTTGGGATTGTACTTCTTGACCAGCTCGATGAGATCCTGGCTTTGGTCCTGCGCGATCGCTAGTTTTCCGCCCGCTGGAGTACCGGGAGCAAAGTTGGGGTGTTCGAACAGGATCGGTGAGAATCCAGCGGTGTTGAGCGACCAGAAGATCCCTTCATCGGCCATTCTCTTTACGGTTTCCTCTGTGACCATCTGGCCGTGTTCAATGACCTTGACGCCAGCATCCAGAGCCATACTGACAGTCTCGTCTGTATAGGCGTGGGTCATGACGTAAGTGTCATAAAAGGCTGCGACCTCCACAGCCGCCTTGATCTCATCCACACTGTATCCCACGGACCAAAGCGGATCCAATTCCGATGAGACGCCACCGCCCACAGTGAGTTTGATTTGCGTTGCGCCGAAGCTGAGGTTGGTGCGCGCGGCTGCTCTGATTTCGTCTCCTCCGTCTGCCACAACAGCAAGGTTGAGTTGCTGGACCTGTGCAAGGGGGCCGCCTTTGGCCCGTGCACGGGGGCTGCGCCAGTCAGTGTGACCAGATTGCGGCCCGATGCATGCACCGCTTGGGTAAATCCGCGGCCCGACGACGATACCCTGGTCAATTAGTTTTTTAAGAGCATCCCCCTGGCCACAGGCATCTCGAACCGTTGTGTACCCATCCATGAGGTAGTCGCGGGCGTTTGCAGCCGCCATCGCGCCAATGCCATCCCATTGAGCATATTCTGCTCCGCCAAAATCTGCGAACAAACCGGTCAGGTTCAGGTGAACGTGGTTGTCGATCAGCCCGGGCATCAGCGTACGTTCGCCACCGTCGATCACCGTGGCATCGTCGCGAGCTCCGATCTCGCCTTTGGCGACTTTCTTGATCAGGTTGCCCTCGACCAAGACGCTCATGCCTTCGGCCAGCGTGTCGCTAGTGCCGTCGAAGATATTGACGTTGGTGAAAAGCGTTTGAGTTGTTGCATCGTCGGCCTTTGCGAGGGCCGGAGCGCAAGCTAAAGCCAGCGCCAAGATTACTCTCGGCAACAAGTATTTGAGCTTCGTCATTTCTTTCTCTCTCTCGAGCAGTCGCAGGATATTGGAACCAGATGCAGCTATGGCGCCGGACGTGGCTCTAACTAATTGTAGTCCCCGTAGAAGCGAAGGTGCGGCGGAGTGGCCTTTAGCAGCTTCTGCTTGAGTTCAAGGTTGATGGCATCCGCGAGCAGCGTGTTCTTGTAGACCACGCCATCTTTCATGATGATCCGAAAGTTCTTCCCCGGTTCTGTCATGATCTCAATGTCCTCAAGCGGGTTACCATCGACGAGCAGCAGGTCGGCGTATGCTCCTTCCTTGACGACCCCTGTGGGACCATCCTGGTAAGGCGTGTTCGGACCCGAGAGGGCGTGTAGCTCTCCCGCGTTTCCGGTCGCCATCCGTAGCGCATCCACATTCGGCATGAATTTCGCGAGCCAGACGAACTCCTCGTTTGCGTCATTGTCGTATGCGACGGCGCCCTCCCAGTCTGCCAGAAGATCGGTGCCGAATGCCATCTTCACACCGTGCTTTACGGCGTACTCCATTTCTTTGGGGACACCATCCAGCAGCATCTGTCCCTTCGCATATGTCGCGGGCGATGAGATTTTTTTGAAATTGTCCATGTCGAGCGCGAGTACCGCCGCGACCGAAGGCACGAGCCATGTGCCTTTCTCGGCCATCAACTTGGCGCTGTCCTCAGTCATCAACGGCCCGTGCTCAATCACCTGCACACCGTTTTCCACTGCTAGACGAATAGAGGCATCGGTGAAGGCATGTGCGGATACATAGGTTTTCCACTGCGCTGCCGTTTGCACAGCGACCTGCACTTCCTCTGGTGTGTACTGGATCGAATGGAGCGGATCTTTCTCGCTGGCAACACCACCACCCGTGAAAATCTTGATCTGAGTAGCGCCCTTGCCGAGCTGCTCACGGATACAACGCCGAATCTCGGTCGGCCCGTCGGCGAAGCACGAATAATACTCGTCGATGTAGTTCGTCGATCCTCGGACATCGATGTTCGGATTGGGGTCCGTGCGATTGCGAAAGTCTCCATGACCGGACGTTTGCGTGACGAAGTTTTCGGTTGGTAGCACTCGCGGGCCGACCACAACCCCAGCATCGATGGCGCGTTGGATATACTTAGCCGGGCCTCCAATATCCCTGATCAGCGTAAAGCCATTCATGAGCATGCCTTCTGCCCGCGCTGCGGCCACCGCTCCAACGAGGAAAGGACTCATGTCGATCCGATTGTCTCCGGCGACAGGTCGAAAGATGCTGATATGCGTGTGCATGTCGTGAAGGCCAGGCATCAGCGTACGTTCGCCACCGTCAATCACCGTGGCATCGTCGCGAGCTCTGATCTCGCCTTTGGCGACTTTCTTGATCAGGTTGCCCTCGACCAAGACGCTCATGCCTTCGGCCAGCGTGTCGCTAGTGCCGTCGAAAACATTCACGTTGGTGAATAAGGTTTGGGGCTCGGCCCGCTCCTCACTGACAGAAGGTGGAGCCAGGAACGCGAGAGAGGCGGCAACAATAGCCGCACCAAAGACTGCTTGATGGGCTTGGTGGCTAAACATAGTTTTTCCCTGGTATGCTTTTGCTGGAAGCCCAGCATAAGGGTGCGACGCGGTCGCTGGTCCGGAATGACACTCAGCTCAAGCGATTCCTGACTGCCGCTTGCGACGAAATTTGCCAAGATATCCAACCGATTTCTTATCCTGAGGCGCCAAGCCTGGCGTAATAGGATAATTAAGTCGCATTCGCGCCCGGATCCTCTACCGTCCTTATCATCGATCTCGGCGTTATTCGGATAGGTTGCTATGAAGGCTATTCCCCTGACTCGTGCCCGCCACGCGGGCAATTTCGCCAATGTTCTGCAAGCAAGAGGAATTCCGACCGAGCGGTACCTGGAGCGCTCTCACCTTCCGGTTGATCTTCTTGAGGAGGTCGATAGCGACAGCGTGTTGTCTGCGGTCAGCATGCTTGACTTTGCTGAGAACGCAGCGGCTGACTCGGGGATTTGCGATCTAGGATTCTGGGCCGGACTAATGCCAATAGAGCATTATGGCCAATTCGGCACACGTGTTTCACAGGCTTCCACTCTGTACTCCGCGCTCCAAGCCTTCTGTATTGGAGTTAGGGCCGAGTGCTCAGAAGCGAACTACTATCTGAAGCGCGATAAATCCGCGGCTTGGTTCTGCCATCATCAAGGCCAGAGCAACCCGTTCCTACCGCAGCACGAACTTTATGCCCTGATGATCATGGTACAGGTGATCCGATTGGCTTTGGGACGGCTATGGAAACCGTCATGGGTCCGTTTGCAGCGTGAGAGTGAAAATAGCCTGACCGCAAACGAGTGGCTTGTTTCGATGAATGTGGAGTTTGGCTCTGCGGAGACCGGCTTCGCAATAGTCGAGACCGATCTAGCGAAACCACTCATGAAGTCGTCTGACCGACGCTTATCGTTCAGCGCCAGAACGTCCGATGACTATTCAGACAGCCTGCGAATAGAGCCGCTGTGCGCGCTGAAGGCGTTGACCGACATGCAGTTGCGAGACGGAAAGATCCCTTCTCTGGAACTTACAGCAGAATTGGCTGGGGTTAGCGCGCGAACAGTTCAGAGGCATCTGAGAGACCAGGAAACCACTTTTTCCGACTTGGTCGATCAAGCCCGGCTGGAGATTGCAAAAACCATGATCAGCGATCAATCCATAAGCATCACGCATATCGCCTACGAGACTGGCTATTCCAACGTCGGGAACTTCAGCCGGTCATTCAAACGTCTGACGGGTATGTCGCCTAGGTCTTACAGAAAAATGATACGGCGGCGTGAGACGCCTTGACCCGAGCACTGGATCTAGCGAGCGGTGACGTGACCTCTCAGAGAGCCGAAGACCTAGCAGAATATCCGCTTTAGGGGCTAGAGTGGACCTCACGATCCGCACGCACCACGTCCCCGGCATGCGCCCACCAGCGCCTGAAACGATTGACCTGCTTCCCGAAAACTGGACCGTCTGAGACTGGAATTTTCCACTTATGATCCTAGGGCTCATGAGGAGGAAGATCGATGAAGCGGTCGAAGTTCACAGAAGCGCAGATAGCGTTCGTGCTGCGCCAGGCTGAAGAA
>DAOUZE010000359.1 GCA_030665765.1 Filomicrobium sp. | reverse complement strand
AAATGAAACGGTTGACCGACAAAAACTCAGCGCCGCGCTGCTCTCCGATCCGGCAGGATTTAGCAAACTAGAATCCATCGTCCACCCCCTAGTTCGTAATGCTGAACGCCACTTCTTGCAGGCCGAAGCCGCGCGCAGTGCAAATCTGGCTGTACTCGAAATTCCGCTGCTCTACGAGACTGCGTCAGATAGGCTGGTCGACGTTGTGATTGTGGTCAGCGCTGATGCCGAAACACAAGCAGCGCGCGTTTTTGAGCGCCCCGGGATGACCCGCGCCAAGTTTAATCAGATTTTGTCGCGTCAGCTTTCCGATGATGAAAAGCGGGCCCGTGCCGACTTCGTTGTGGATACCGGCGGTCCGATCTCGCAAAGCCAGGCCGAACTCGATTCAATCATCGAGTCGCTGCTGGGCAAGACTGGTGAGGCTTATCAACGCCATTGGGCGTGAGCGGTATACGCGCTAGTTTAAACGGCAACCCTGAGCGCTGATGTTTTGAAGGAGCGATATGCGACGCGAAATTGTGCTCGACACCGAAACCACTGGTCTGCAGGCAGAAGGCGGCGACCGCCTCATTGAAATCGGCTGCGTCGAACTGCTCAACCGCATGCCAACCGGCAACGAGTTTCATGTCTACGTCAATCCCGAGCGGGACGTTCCCGCGGAGGCGTCGGCCGTCCACGGCCTAACTGCTGAAATGCTAGCTGACAAACCGGTATTCAGAAAGGTTGCTCGGCCTTTTCTCGATTTTATCGCAAACGATCAGCTGGTGATTCACAACGCGAACTTCGACGTTGGCTTTCTCAACATGGAGCTGCGGAGGGTTTCAGCGCCGCTGATCAAGACGGAGCGCGTCGTCGACACACTGTTTCTGGCGCGCCGCAAGCATCCTGGCGGTCCGAATACGCTCGACGCACTGTGTAAACGCTACGGTATCGATAACTCGAAACGTACCAAGCACGGAGCCCTGCTCGATTCGCTTCTGCTTGCCGAGGTTTATATCGAGCTGTTGGGTGAGCGGCAGGCATCGATGGAACTACCCCGGGGGCCGGATGGTGCGGTTTCTTCCGGCGCCCGCAATGCACCCGCGCTACAGCGCTCCAATCCATTACCGACACGTCTCAGCGAAGCCGAGGCTAAAGCCCACAGCGATTTTGTTGAAACGCTCGGCGAAACCGCGCTCTGGCGTCGCTACCTTTGAACGCGGGTCGCCAATGAACCAAACACCTCAGCTTGCCAGTGGGGATTGGGCTTCGCCTTCCTGCTTGCGGCGCATGTAAAGGCTTGCGAAGTCGATTGGATCGAGCAGCAACGGTGGGAAACCGCCTTCGCGCGTGAGATCGGAAGCCAATCGGCGCAAGTAGGGAAAAAGAAGCGCCGGACAATTGATCAGTAGGAACGGTTCCAAAGCCTCCTCGGGGATATTCTTGACCTTAAAAATGCCCGCATAGACCACTTCCAGCTGATAGATTGTGCCGGTTTGATTGGTGGCGTGTGCGGTAAAGTCGATGGCGCTTTCGTAGAGGTCTTCATTCATGCGGCGCGCATTGACGTTCACTTCTAGCTTCATGTTCGGATTTTCGCCCGGACCGGACAGCAGCTTCTCGACATTCGGATTCTCAAAAGAGAGATCCTTGATGAATTGGGCGACCACCTGCGCTTGAACTGCGGGAGTGTCTCCATTTTGGGCCGCTACTGGGTTTTCAGATCCGTTTTGGTTTTCGGTCATGGCGGGGTCTGGTCCGTGTGAATTGGATTGAAGTTGGGGCCGTCACTGTGAGCCGCATCGGTGGGCTACCACACGTATCCCACGACCGCAAATATCGCCGCCACGCACTAAATGAGCCCGTTTAAGAAGCGTTGCGGTCCTTGCTCTTGCGATTGCGGCGCGGCCTTACGGAATGCTCATCGACGCGCTCGAACTCACCATCGATGACCGGTCCCTCCTCGTACCGATGAGTTTCATGGTGTGGCGTGTCTTCAGCGCCATGATTTTTGCTGGACTGCTCGCCGAACACGGAAACGTGAATCGACCCCGATTGCAGCATTTTTTTCAATGTCCACCTCGCTACCGCGATGCGTACGTCCGGAACCAGCAGTAGAAAGCCCACGGCGTCGGTCAACAATCCCGGTGTTAGAAGGAAAACACCGGCGAACAGCAGGCACATGCCTTCGATGACCGGCTCAACCGGCATACGGCCCGACGCCAATGCTTCCGTCGCGCGCGCCATCACACCGAAACCTTGTTGCCGCAGCAGCCAGGTGCCCATGAAGGCAGTGAGAATCACGATCAGCGCAGTCCATAACCAGCCGATGGTTTGGCCGATATAGACGAGAATCGCGATCTCCACGATGGGAACGACAATGAGTAGAACGAAAATAAGGAACAGCACGACGGGGTCCTGTTTCGACCTGTGGAGATGAGAGGAAACCTAAACCGATCCTGTTCGCCCTAGTTTGCGGCGGTCAAAGTAATCTGTTAGCAAACGGATCCAAGCTGTCTATGCCTTAACTGCCGACAAGTTTGTTGGATTCGCCTGTCTTGTGTCCTAAGTTGGAGAGGCGGCGCTGGAGTGACCAGGCTGAGACAACAACGACAGCGGGCGTTTAAGGTCTTTGACAGACTTTATTTGTGGTCAGTCCAATCGTTATATACTGAACGTATCAGTCGCCACGTCTACGACCAATGACGCGGTTAGTGTGGCGAAGATCGTTCTGCGTCACTAAATCTATGCAAGTCAGACAGTCTTCGGCAACCAGCATTTGCCCGTGCAAATCGATATCCGAGATTGCATGACTGTCACGAGAGGCCAACTGGTATACGCGACATGAACGGCAATATAGACATCGTTACCCTAATCACCCTGATCGTTGCGGTCGTCGTAATCCTTAAGCTCCGCAGCGTTTTGGGGAGGCGAACAGGCGACGAGGAAAGCCGCATCGAGCGGTACCGCGCCGAGCGTGCTCAGCAGGAGGCTGCTGCTGGTTCCGACAAGATTGTAACTTTGCCCCGGCGTGACAACGACGACGCCGAATTCCGGCCCGACGGAGAAGTGCCCATAGCCGATGCGGAAGCCCGGATCACGGCTTTTGCCGGTACCAATCATTCGGTCAAGCAGGGCCTCCTGGAGATTCTGCGCGTCGATCCGTCGTTTGATCCCGAGAAATTCATCATTGGCGCCAAAACGGCTTACGAAATGGTGGTGATGGCTTTTGCAGCCGGCAATCGCAAACTGCTGAAAGATCTGCTGAGCGGTGAGGTCTACGAGGGTTTCGCCGGTGCCATCGAGCATCGCGAAACGCGCAGTGAAGAAATTGATCAGAGCTTTGTCGGGATCGATTCAGCGGACATTCTCGAAGCCGAGGTGAAGGAAGGCATGGCTTCGGTCACGGTCCGTTTCGCCAGCCAGTTGATTTCGGCAACCCGTGACGCCGCCGGAGAGGTGATCGAAGGCGACCCCCATCGGATCAAGGATGTCACAGATATCTGGACGTTCAGCCGAGATGTCTCAACGCCCCGCGCCGTATCAAATCCCAACTGGAAGTTGGTGGCGACCCTCGCAACCGCCTGAAGCAACGTAAGGCATTTTGCTTCGGCACTTCCGGTTGCTTTTTTCACGTGAATCAGTTTTTGCGCAACGTCGCGGAAAAGCACGCCTAAAGAGCACGCGGACGGCGCTGGCCATGCATCACACGCGATCACCCGTTGTGCTCGAAGAAGTCCGCTTTGACGACCTGCCGGGCTGG
>DAOUZE010000305.1 GCA_030665765.1 Filomicrobium sp. | reverse complement strand
GTGATATCGAGCTTGAAAAGCTTGCGACGCTAAAGACGGTTTTCGATAAGTCCGAAGACGGGTCGCTGACGGCGGCTAATTCAACGCCGCTGACTGATGGCGCGGCCGCGGTGCTTCTTTGTTCGGAAGAGTGGGCGCGTGAGCATGGGCTTCCGATCAAGGCGTATCTGGTCGATGCCCAGCATATCGGCAACGATTTCGTCGGCGGCGACGGCTTGCTGATGGCGCCAACGATCGCGGTATCGAAGCTTTTGGAGCGCAATGGGCTGACGCTGCAGGACTTCGATTTTTATGAAATCCACGAGGCGTTCGCTGCGCAGGTGTTGTCGACGTTGAAAGCGTGGGAGGACCCCGAATACTGCAAGCGGGTGCTGGGAAGGGACGGTCCGCTCGGGGCGATCGACCGCTCGAAGCTCAACGTCAAGGGATCTTCGATCGCCGTCGGGCATCCGTTCGCGGCGACAGGGGCGCGGATCATGGCACTGATGGCGAAGTTGCTCGATGAGAAGGGCGGCGGACGCGGTCTCATCTCGGTTTGCACGGCCGGAGGCATGGGGGTTGCCGCAATCCTGGAAAGCGCCAAGGCGGGCGAGCACGTGATGGCGGCTTAGTCGAGGATGCTCTCCGCAAGGTGGTGTCATCCAGGGGACGTGCCCCGGGATGACAATCGCGTGGATTTACCTTGGTAGGACAGTGGTGCCCATCAAATGTTTGTCAATCGCGCGGGCGGCCTGGCGGCCTTCGCGGATGGCCCAGACAACAAGCGACTGGCCGCGGCGGACGTCGCCTGCAGCAAACAGATTGTTGTCGCCTGGCAGCTTGTAATCATCCTCGTTTGAATCGAGGCCTTTGAAGCGGCCACGAGGCACAACCTCCAACCCTAACTGTTCAATGGCGCCGTCCTGGATCGGGCCGGAAAAGCCCATGGCGAGGAGGACGAGATCAGTATCAAGTGAGCCTTCCGAACCTTCGACTGGTTGCAGTTTGGCGTCGACCTTGACGTAATTGAGCTTGGTGATCTTGCCGTCCTCACCGCTGAAACCGGTGGTCGAGATTGAGTACAGCGTTTCAGCGCCTTCGGCCTGGCTTGTCGAGACGCGAAGCTTCATGGGCCAGTGCGGCCAGGACATCGCCTTGTCTTCCTTTTCGGGTGGGCGCGGCATGATCTCGAGCTGGGTGACTGATTTCGCGCCCTGGCGGAATGACGTGCCGATGCAGTCGGAACCGGTGTCGCCGCCACCGATGACGATGACGTGCTTGCCTTCGGCCGTGAGTTCTCCGATCCCCTCACCGATCGGTTCGCGCGCGACGCGACGGTTTTGCTGGGGCAGAAAGTTCATCGCGTAATGTATGCCGTCAAGCTCGCGGCCCGGTGCTTTGGCGAAGAAGTCGAAGGGCGTTTCAGAACCCATCGCAAGCAACACGGCGTCATGCTTTTCCTGCAGCTCATCCGCGGTTACGTCGACGCCGACGTTGACGTTGCAGTGGAACGTTACACCCTCGACTTTCATCTGCTTGACGCGGCGAGCGATGATGGTCTTTTCCATTTTGAAGTCCGGGATGCCATAGACGAGTAGTCCGCCTGGACGGGCGTTCTTTTCGTAGACGTGGACATCGTGCCCGACGCGCGCGAGCTGCTGGGCGGCGGCCAGTCCGGCCGGGCCGGAGCCGATCACTGCAACGCTGCTCCCGGTCTTCTTGGTCGGTGGCTGTGGGACCACCCAGCCTTCTTCGAAGGCACGGTCGGCGATCGCGCCTTCAATGGATTTGATGGTGACGGGATTGTCGTCGATGTTCAACGTGCAGGCTGCCTCGCATGGCGCTGGGCAGATGCGGCCGGTGACTTCGGGGAAGTTGTTGGTGGAGTGCAGGTTGAGGGCTGCTTCCTTCCAATTGCCATCGTAGACCAGGTTGTTCCAGTCCGGGATTTGATTGTTGACCGGGCAGCCAGTGTGACAGAACGGAATGCCGCAATCCATGCAGCGGGCAGCCTGAGTTTCCGTCTCGCCATCGGAGGGAGCGATGACGAATTCCTTCCAGTGCTTGGTGCGCTCTTCAACGGGAGCGTACTCGCGCTCAGCGCGTTCGAATTCCAGAAACCCTGTCAGCTTGCCCATGCGCCTCTCGATTCCAGTTCTCAGTCTTCCATGGTCCGCGGACCGCTGTACGCGTGTTCAACGCGTGCGATCCGCAACTCGTATTCGTCGTACCAGCGCTCGTTCCCGAGCTTCCGCGCGAGCCTATGCTTTGCGTTCACCCTCCATGCGCTGATGGCTTCTTCATCCCTCCAATAGGAGATCGTCATGCCCGAACCATCGCGATTGCGAGCGGTTTCGTGGCCTAGATAGCCGTCCTGCTGGGCGGCGAGCCGTTCCATATCTCCGGCGACTTCTAGATACCCGTCTTGATTGCCACTACGGACCGAGGTGAAGATCACCGCATAGTAAGGTGGCTGTGGCGTTTGTACGAGGCGGCGCGACATGTTCGAGGGTCCACTCAATCAGCTGGCTTCCGCGGATCCGGGTTCGGTTACGCCGCCGTCGGCGGTATCTTCAGCCTTAGCCATCTCGGTCAAAGCGCGGCGGTATTCCGTTGGCATGACCTTTTTAAACTTCGGAAGGTAGGTGTCCCAGTTAGCCAAAATTTCCTGCGCTTTTTTGGAGTTCGTGTAGTGCGCTTGGCGGACGATCAAGGCATGCAGGCGCTCGGCGTCCTGGCTCAGCATGTCGGCCATCACCTCATCCAGGTTGGAAGACTCCATGCCGCCGTTTGACTTGAGCCTTTCGGCGACGCTAACGTCGGCTTCTACCGGCTCCAGTTCGACCATGGACATATTGCACCTGATTTCGAAGTCACCTTTTTCATCAAGCACGTAGGCGATGCCACCGGACATGCCGGCTGCGAAGTTGCGGCCGGTTTCTCCGAGCACGACGACGACGCCGCCGGTCATGTATTCGCAGCAGTGGTCGCCGGTGCCTTCGATGACGGCATAGGCGCCGGAGTTGCGAACCGCGAAGCGTTCACCGGCGATGCCCCGGAAGTAGCACTCGCCTTCGATGGCTCCATAAAGCAGGGTGTTGCCGACGATGATGCTCTCTTCCGGCACGATGCCTGATGCTGGGTTAGGCCGCACGATCAGCTTACCGCCGGATAAGCCCTTTCCAACGTAGTCGTTGCCTTCGCCGACCAGATCCATGGTGACGCCGTGGGTAACCCAGGCGCCGAAGCTTTGCCCGGCGGTGCCTTTAAAGGTGAACCAGACGGTGTCTTCGGGCAGGCCGTTGTGACCGTACTTCTTGGCGATTGTGCCCGAGAGCATGGTCCCGGTGGTGCGGTCGGTATTCTTGATTTCAAGCTCGTGCTTGACGGGTTTCTTTTCCAGTATGGCCGGTGCGGCCAGTTCGATGAGGCGGTTGTCGAGCACCTTCTCAAGACCATGGTTCTGGCGCTCGCTATTGAAGGTGGCGACTTCGTCGGGCACGTCCGGCTTATGGAACAGCTTGGTGAAGTCGAGGCCGTTCGCCTTCCAGTGCTTGATCGCCTGCGTCTTGTCGAGCATACCGGTCTGGCCGACCATCTCATCAAAGCTGCGGAAACCCATTGCCGCCATCAGTTCGCGGATTTCCTCCGCGACGAAGAAGAAGTAGTTGACCACGTGTTCGGGCTGGCCCTGGAACCTGGCGCGTAGGCGCGGGTCCTGTGTGGCGACGCCGACCGGACAGGTGTTGAGATGGCACTTGCGCATCATGATGCAGCCGGCGGCGATCAGCGGGGCTGTTGAGAAGCCGAACTCATCGGCGCCGAGCAGCGCGCCAACGACAACGTCGCGGCCGGTGCGCAGTCCGCCGTCAACCTGCACCGCGATGCGCCCACGCAGGTGATTGCCGACCAGTATCTGGTGGGTTTCGGCGAGGCCGATTTCCCATGGGCTGCCGGCGTGTTTGATTGAGGTTAGCGGAGATGCGCCAGTGCCGCCTTCGAAACCAGATATGGTGACGTGGTCGGCGCGAGCCTTGGCAACACCGGCAGCGACCGTGCCGACGCCTACTTCGGAGACGAGTTTGACCGAGATGTCGGCTGCCGGATTGGTGTTCTTTAGGTCGAAGATCAGCTGTGCCAAGTCCTCGATCGAATAGATATCATGGTGTGGCGGCGGCGATATGAGTCCGACACCCGGTGTCGAATGGCGCACCTTGGCGATGACGGCGTCGACCTTGTGGCCGGGCAGCTGTCCACCCTCGCCGGGCTTGGCGCCCTGTGCCATTTTAATCTGGATCATATCCGAGTTGACGAGATACTCGGTGGTGACACCAAAGCGACCCGATGCGACCTGCTTGATCGCAGAGCGCATTGATCTGCCATCCGGCAGGGGAACGAAGCGGTCTGGCTCCTCGCCGCCCTCGCCTGTATTCGATTTGCCGCCGATGC
>DAOUZE010000509.1 GCA_030665765.1 Filomicrobium sp. | reverse complement strand
CAAGAGCACCACGCTCAGCTTGGTTGCAACTCTGGCCGAGGAGCGGCCAGAGTTGTTCAGCGGACGAGCTCGGATCAGAACCGTGTCGGTGACAGACTGGACCGAGACAATTTTCGTCCATCTTGAGGTATCCAGCCCCTATGATAACGTCCAGCAAATGCAAGAGCGCGTCGATCTGGTCCAAAAGTACCTCTTGGAAACTTTAGGAAGGCCGGTGGTACTTAGCGTTGATGTCGATTCATTCAAAAGACTGAAATTCAAGGCTGAAACCGAGCCGGCGCAAATGCGCGACGAGTCGCGCCCGCAAAGCGAGATTGACGATGCATCAGAGCAAGAACCGCAGCGCACACAATCAACTGCGAAGTGACTAGGTGGCATTGTCGGGCGCCCGTCAGTCTTGAGTGATCGGGCAGTAGATTCAAACGGCGTCAACCTGCCGATAGCAACAAGGCTCTTGATGTCCGCTAAGGGTCATTAGCGGAAGTCAAACTCGCCCTTGGGCATGTCCGCTATGTGCCATGACCAGACATTCACCAGGTCGGTTAAGATGTCCCATGGCCGCGCTTCAGTTTTCGCATCCCTATCTCGCTGGTAAACGCTTTGCCGCCTTCGCCCACCGCGGCGGCGAGTTGGAGGAGCCCGAAAACAGCAAACGCGCTTTTTCTGCCGCCGTCGATATGGGATACCGCTTTATTGAAACCGACGTACAAGCGACGGCCGACAACGTATTGCTGGTCTTCCACGACGAAGAGCTTTCACGTTTGACCGATGGGGAAGGCGAGGTTGCCTCGCTTCCCCACAGCGTGGTGCGCCAGGCCAAGATCGACGGAACTGAGCCCATCATGACGCTTGAAGAGGCGCTGGTCACCTTTCCGGAGACGCATTTCAATATTGACATTAAGAGCGATCATGCGCTTGAGCCAACGCTTGAGCTCGTTCAAAAGATGAACGTGTTGAACCGTGTTTGCCTTGCCTGCTTCAGCGATCGCCGGCTCAGTCGAATACGCGACCAGCTTGGCCGCGTAGCATGTACTGGTGCCGGACCGCGCGATGTCGCGGCGCTTAAGTTTGCATCCTGGGGCCTGCGCTTTTTGCACAGCCGTTGCCACTGCGCGCAGGTGCCGGTATCCGAATACGGCATTACCCTTCCGACCCGTCGATTCATTACCTTCTGCAATGCTAGGGATATTGCGGTACATGTGTGGACGATTGACGAGGCCGATGAAATGCGCCGCCTGATCCGCCTCGGCGTCAACGGCATTATGAGCGCTCGCCCAAGCCTGCTCAAACAAATCGCTCAGGAGGAAGGCGTGTGGTGAGTGCCTGACAGTATGACCCTCACCGAAACTGTGGAATTTGCGTCAGAACAATAGGACGTAGTTTCTTCTCATGGGCTCATAACAAAAATGTCCGCTTCGGGTCATTAGCGGAAGTCAGGCACGCGCTTAGGGACTTCCGATTTGTGCAAAAAGCGTACATCAAAAGAAGCTAAACACGCCCGCAAGCCTGCAGGTTGCCGGTTACCAGCCAGCGGGCCAGGTCTTGGGTTGTGTCGTGAACGGGGCGCGCGGCTCCTTGCGCTTTGTCAGTCCGTTCTGCATCAGCCTTCCGATAAACTGAAAGACCCGGTCCTGACCGAAGAACGGCTCATCGTTGTACAGCATCAGCGGCACGCCGCCGTGACCGGTTTGCGACTGGATCACCGAGTTCTCCTGCCAGACCGCATCCACTTCCCCCGGGTTCTCCTGAATGAACTTGATAGCCTCGTCGTAATCGAGGCCGTCGATCCGGTTGAAGTACTCCTTTACGTAATTGGGCCAGTGGTCGACCTGACCGCTCCAGATCAGCCGGTGGATTTCATTCTGATAGTCCGCCGATCTGCCCTTAAGCTCGCAGTAGCAAGACAGACGCACAAGCCAGAAGATGTAAGGCTGCTTCTCCGGCGGATGCACCAACTGCCAGTTCTCGCCATGCGGCGGGAAGATCGTCTGCCAGATTACGTCCGGCGAC
>DAOUZE010000068.1 GCA_030665765.1 Filomicrobium sp. | reverse complement strand
CGAAAGACAAACAGATGGCCAGAGAATGGATCTTGTTCCAAGGCATCCTGGGCCAGCATGCTGAGGCCGTTGAACCCTTTCCTCATGTCCGTGACGCCAGACGCCAGCCAAACCTTGGTGCTCGCCGGAACCGGGATCATCGCTTCGATCGCAGAGCGGCAATGACGCTCCTGATCAGCTCGTTATCTATCTCCGGACCACACCGCACTCTCGTGCCGCAGGGCAGGTCGATCTCAATGGTGGGCGATGTCGGTGAATCGCTAGAGTCTGTTGTGACCTCAACCGGTACCAGCGCAACGCCGGGACCGAACTTCTTCATCCAATTCGAGACCCGTCGCGCATCGAGATCGTAACGCCGTGCAATCTGGGTGACCGTCATGCCCGGCTCGCTCGCCTCGGCCACGACACGCTTCTTGAACGTCTCACTCCAACGACGGCGCGAAGTTCTGGGTCTTGCTGCCATGAGGTTCCTGCCCGCTCAAATCCTGCGGACATTATCGACTTGTTCGGATAGCTTCGTAAGGCGGCCTGGGCCGTACGGTTACTCATGGTCCGACCAATGACGCACTACTCCGAAAAGGTCTTTCTGTAGTGATAGAAGGTTGGTTGTGCTCACGCAGTCTTCGGCCCGAGCACATATCCGTAGGGTGGCTGGTCTTTCTTGATGACCACCGACCGAGACGGACGATACTTGAGAAAGACCTCACCGCCGACCAGCTCCATGATCTCGTTCCACCGAGCAAGTTCCGGCTCTTTCATGGCATCGACCACTTCCAACACGTACTGATGCATGTTGATAACGTCAGGCCATGCGTCCCGTCTGACTTTTACGCCCCGCAATTTATACTCCATCTTGCCCATGGCCTGCCGGTTTATTGCAGCATCACCCGACGCAATGATCGCACCTTCTGCGCGGTCTGGCTCCGATGCCAGCCAGTCCTCATAGGCCTTGGCCGTAGCCTCGAATTGGGCCCCGAAATCCATGCAGATCATACGCAGAAGATCTATCAGCGAATTAGGCAGTTTGTCGGCAGTTAGAAACTCCTTAGGGACCTGGCTAAGCTCTGCATCCTGTATCCCTGGGCGGTTCATGGTCTCGGTCCAGCGATAAAGAACAGGGGCCGTTTTCTTCATGATGTCCGCAGGGTGAATGTCGCGTCCAAGGTGCGCATGAAGCACCTCCATGAGCGCACAGTCGCCGATCGAAGGCCGGCCGCCGAGGACGTAAGGAAAGTAGCGGAAGTGAAGATCGAGCTTCTCGAGCAGCGATGCAGTGGACTTTTCGATTGCCGGTATTGTCTCCGCAGTAATGCCTACTTGGTCGGGAAAGCGTCCCAGCTTCATCGCCTCATAATCCGCACCTCCCTGCTCGATCTTCTTAGCGTCTTTCGGATCTGGCGACGCCAGGGCGCGCCCAATGTCGCTCGCTGCGAAGTCGGCGCTGTCCTTGAAGGACCAACGATAGTGTTGACATTGCAGGAAGAGCCCCTCGGTGCCGTAGTTGAAAATCAGCCACGCAAGTGCTCGCATCACTGGGTCTGTCGGTTGCATGGCTGGTTCCGGGTGCTGCGCCTCGAGATAACGGATGATGGCGGTCGTGTCCGAAATGAAGGTACCGTTAGGCAAGTCCAGTACAGGTATCCCGAAATACCCCATTGCCGGCTTGATCACTTCATTGAAACGCGGTTGCGAACCAGGTGTGCACTCGACGTAGTTAAGCCCCTTCTTGGTCATATAAGCGCGCGTCTTAGCGCTATAAAGTGAGACATGTGCCGACCAATGCACGTAGGGCTCATCCGTCCAGGCTGGAAAGGCTTCTTGCAGGGATTTCATGTCGAGTTCTCCGGTGCTTCTGTTCGTGGTGCGCGCGTGGGTATCAATCGAGCGGCTTGGACCAGCGCCTCGTCAGTCCGTTCTGTTTGAGACGCCAGATCAGCGTGTCGATGCGGTCGTGTCCCCAGAACGGGTCGCAGCGAAAAATGCCGTTTGGAACACCGCCATGGCCGCTCGCGTGGTTGTTCGCCTCGTTCTGTTCAATGATGGAGAAATAATGCTCTTTTTGATCCAGGGACTTCTTCTCCGTCGGATCGGCTGGTATGGCCAACTCGCTCAGGACTTCGGGGATTAGATTCTGCCAGTTGTCGACGCCGCCGTACATGGTTTGGAACATTCGCTGTGCCCAGCCCATCGCCTTGCCGGGATGTTCGCTCTGGATTAACCCGCTGATTGCGTAGACACGATAAAACAATCCATGCTCCTCGTTCGGAGTAGGCGTCACAGCATTCCCGACTGTCTTGCAGATGTCAGGCACCATATCGCCGCGCCAGGGCAGCCCCAGGAACTGAGCCTGACGCCCCATATCCATCGGATCGTAGAGGTAGCGATAGTCCGTCGACTTCAGGAACATCTCTGGATCGCGCATCAGCACTGGTCGGATGAAGCGCACGTTGACTTTGACGTAGTAGTCGCGCTGTAGGGCAGCATAGCGATCCATCGCCAGATAGCAGTATCCGCTGCGGAATGACGTCATCAGGTCTACTTCAAGCGGGTTCTGCTCATTCACGTTCGCGGTAAGCGGCTTTCGAACCTCATCCCACGCTGCAGGGCGCGGAATAATCTTTACCAACTTGGTCTCTGACATTTCCTTGGCCACCTTCCTAGCTCGACGCCTTGAAACGGGCGCAGCCTGTAGCGGCATTGGAAATGGAGGACGCTTGGTTCTTCCCGAGTGCTCCTCGCGACCCTTGATCAGCCTGCGCCACGCTACGTCTTCTCGGATAAGGTCGCGGGTCCACGGGCCGCCTTCGCTATACTGTTATGGCGCAAACCGTGGGAGATTACGAGGTCTTGGCACCAATGGAGGGAAACGTTCGCTGCGTTGTGTCAGCCCATTCTCCACAAGGCGGTAGAAGAACAGATCGAACCGGTCCTGGCCAAAAAAAGGCTCGCCGCGAAAGGCCATGTTGGGCACTCCGCCGTGCCCTGTCGCATGATGCGCCGACTGATTTGCGTCGATAATTGCATCATACTTTGCGGGATTGGCTTTAACGTCGGCATCGGTGGCAGCGCCGCCCATGCCAGCCCGATCCATGCACTCGACGAGATGCTTGGGCCAATTGTTGGTGGAGCCGTCCCACATCAGGTGGCTGACCTGATTGAGAAATTCAGCGCCTACCTTCTGTTCCTGCGAAGCTGCGGCTAGGCGCGTGAGGTGCCACATTAAGGGTTGGTCCTTCGCGATGGCCAAACTAGCAGTGGCTGGCGGATACGTGTCCTGCTCGACGGGCTCTGGATTGGGGCGTCGGAATGGAATGCCGTGAAATTTTGCGATGCGGTGCTGGTCAACCATATCGTATTCCCAGCGATACCAGGGCAGCTTGTCCCTATCAAAGAACTCTGGAGTTCGGACGGCGATGGGTAGAATAGGACGGAAGTTGATCTTTACGTTGAAATTCGAGTGGAGCCAGAGGATCCGGTCGAGCACTAGATAGCAGTACGGACTGCGCATCGACCAAAAAAGGTCGAACCCAAGTGGGTTGTTCGAGGAGACGTTTGCTGCCTGGGCAGCCGGCCATTCTTTCTTTGGCGGGTGAACGTCGTCATCGTAATGCTCCCGTATCCAATTCGTATTATGAGGCGACGCGCTCTTGGCGTCATGAGTGCTAAGGTCTTTCTGCGTTTTCATGGCTGAATCTCACTTCATTGCCCACGACTGATGACAAAAGATGACCTGTGGCGCTCACTAATGTCAGCGCAAGTAATCGTGGATGACCTTTCCGAGGCCAAGGCTCATGTCCATGATTGTGTGGGTGGTTTCCAGGACCTCGAGCACCGGCAGTTCCGTGAATGGTGCCAGCGCATGCGGCTCGAACGAAACCGCGCCTGGACCGGACCAGGCTCCTTTCATCACAACATCGGCGATTGGATATTGAACGAGTTCACAGACCCGGAGGCTTCCGTCGACGTGCGGGATAATCTTTAGCAGGAAGTTATTCCCAGCCTCCGTGGCGGATTTTACCGCCTCTACGTCCAGCGCCTCGTACTTGTACCCCATCGTGGCGGTTGCTACTCGCGACTTGCCAATATTCAAGGTGCCGACCAGTGTGTCGCCGTCGAGACAAAGGCTCGGAAAGCCGAGCTTCTTGGGAAAGCCCAAAAGCTCGCGTCCTGCCGTCATCCCGGAGACATTGTCAAGATACATCATGTGACTGAGGCCGCCTTTGAGCCCGTCGAATTGGACTTCGAGGATCTGGCCGCTTTCGTGGTAGTTTCCCAGCCCGCTGCAGTCAGGCATGTGCACGACCTCGAAGGTGACAATCGGATCAACGACCTTGAGCGGTTCGGGAACCCACTTCCGGGCGGCATTCTCGTCTGTGCGATAGCGGATCGCGAGGGTCTCGCGGTTAAGCATGCGCGATCCGTTGCGGGGATAGGCCGGCCGGATCAGTGGTGTGGCATAAGCTGTTTCAAGAAGCGTTTTCGTGTCCATCCTTCGTCCTTGGGCTTATGTGAGTTATCTGTTAATGCGGTGCCTTAGCGGCTTTAAACTACAAGTGACCTGAAAGGGATATTCGCGACGGGGAAGAAGCGAAGCATGCGGTGACGAAGGGTTCCGCTTGTTGATCTTGGTGGAACATGCCTCCCGCTGATCATTTTTATCGGTGTATCTCCGGTTGGGGTGTGAAGGGAACAGACTGGGCTAGAGTTTTTGCTTCTGCTTCAAGTCCGAAAGTGGACATACTTTGTAGCTTGCTCCTTGTCGGATTTGCGTGGTGACCAATCTGCTGCCCGCGCAGATGATGAAATGTTCCTGCTGCCGACTGCGACATAGCGGTTGTAAAAGCCCGAGCAATATTCCCTCATTGAAGCGGCTGATTTGTTCAGTTACGCCGGATAATAAGTCTCGCAGAGAGTTGTTTGGCGCGCAAACATTGAGGACAATCATGAAACACACCGGCTGCATTTACATGGACCCCCGGACCCCTACCGCCGAACACCAGCCAAGTAGGAAGAGCGTCGGGACTGAAGATTATCAAACCGAGATCGACCGCCTCGCAGATCAGGTCGAGAAAAAGATGATCGCGTGGCGGCATGATCTCCACCAGAACCCTGAACTGCCAAATCGCGAGACGCGAACGGCAAAGATCATCGCCGATCATCTTAAGTCGCTGGGCGTTGATGAGGTTCGCACTGGTGTTGGCGTGAACGGGATCGTAGGTGTGTTAAAGGGTGGCGCGCCGGGCGACAAAGTCATTGCCCTTCGAGCCGATTTCGACGCTCTGCCAGTCGAGGAACTCGCCGACGTCCCCTTCAAGTCAACCTTCGTTGATGAGGACTACCCCGGTGGCCCTTTCCCGGTGTCCCATGCCTGCGGTCATGATTGTCATGCGTCCATGCTCATGGGGGCCGCCGAGGTGCTGGCCGGAATGCGCGATCAGATCCCGGGAACGGTAAAGTTTCTGTTCCAGGGCGCAGAAGAAGGCCCACCCGTAGGCGAGGATGGCGGCGCCGCGATGATGATCAAGGAAGGCGCCCTGGAAACCCCCAAGCCGGACGTCGCATTCGCGATCCACGTCACTCCGTTCCCAACGAATACCCTCTACTACTGCAGGGGCGATACAATGGCCGCCTCGCAGCTTCTGAAGATCACGATCAAGGGCATGGGCGTGCATGGGTCGACACCCTGGATGGGCAAGGACCCGCTGACCGTCGCCGCCGAAATCATCACCGCAATGGGGCAGGTCTACCGGCAAGTTCCGGCAACAGAGGCTATAACGATCTCGATCGGCAAGGTTGACGACCACGGCCGTTTCAACGTTATCGGTGATGACATCACGCTCTGGGGCACGGTCCGCTGCATCCACCAGAAAATGATGGAAGACGTGGATATGCGAATCACCCGCATCGCCACGCATGTTGCCTTGGCACACGGTTTGACTGCGGAAGTATCTTTCGATCAGGAAGTTCCGGCGATGTACAACGAGCCGGACTGGCTGGATCGCTTTATGCCGACCATGGAACGCCTGTTCGACGCCAAGGACATCCGTTCCGGCCCCCCACAGCTAGCTTATGATGACCACTCGTTCTTCCAAATCGCCTGCGGCGGTGTTTATCTCTTCCTCGGCGGGCAGGATACCAAATGGACCGACACGGGCCTGGAACCGATAGATCCGAGCAAACAAATCCCCTTCAATCACAATCCGCATTTTTATGTGAACGACGAGGCGCTGAAGACCGGCGTGCGTATGCATGCGAACGTGGTGATGGACTTCCTCAACGGAAAGATCTGAGCAAAAGTCATCAGTCCTGGGGGCTGCGCATAGAAAACACCGTCGCCTCCAGACGGCTGTGGAAAGGACTTCCCGTTTTCGAGGTAGTGCGACCCATAACCGATGGGTGGCCGGTCGTGATCGGCCACTGCTGAACCCCTGGATCACCGGGAGAAAAACCTACAATGGGCACGATCGAGCCGCTCAGCACTAGCATTCTGGGGATCAATTACTTTGGCGATGTGGTTTTCGCGGTCAGCGGCGCGCTGACTGCCGCACGTTACCGCATGGACGTTGTGGGCTTCGTGCTGATCGGAACCATTGCCGGGATCGGCGGCGGCACCATCCGCGATCTGTTGTTGGGCCGCGCCGTCTGGTGGACGCAAAACCCATCCGAATTGATCCTATGCGCGGTCGCATCTCTGATCACCTTTATGATGATGAGCTATGTCAAGGATATCAAGATCCGGAAGACCGGTATGGTCTGGGCCGACGCTCTAGGACTGGCCGCCTTCGGTGTGGTGGGCTGCCACGTGGCGCTTGGTTTCGGCGCGCCTTTTGTGGTTGCGGTTTTTATGGGCATGGTGACGGCAACCGGCGGCGGCATGATGCGCGATGTGCTAACAAACACCACGCCGATGATCCTCGGCGGCCAACTATATGCCACGGCGGCGATTGCCGGATCCCTGACGTATGCGAGCCTGAATTACCTCGGCACGAGCAACATCCTGGCCGAATGGTTGGCGTTCCTCGCCGCGTTCGCACTGCGGGCGGCTGCCATTGTCTACGACATACGGATGGGACCGCCAGGTGAATTCATCCGGATAGGCAAGCAGTGATGCAGACCTTATTCAAAGACCCGTGCGCTGGGGTGATCGCATTAGCGAGTGCCTTTCTTTCACGGGCGGAATTCTCACATATGAAACCTGCACCAGTCCCCCTCTCCAAAGCTCTTGAGGTTCTTCGCCATCTTCCGTCAGAGAGGACGATGGCGCGCATAGAACCGCTCAATCTGATTGATGCTGGTGCTGGCGTTCTTGGCCAGGTTGAAGATGGAAACTTGCCCGTGAATGAGAATAATTCGCATGCAGATGGCGGAGTGCCGAAGGCTGTAGACGCGGCGCTTAGTGTTCGCTGCTGGATCGTGCTTCAGAACCAAGAAATATGGAAACTGCCGCCTTGATTCTAGTGCGGGTTGTGGCCATAAAGTCTTCCCTCCACGGGCTAAGCAGTGGACTAACAATAAGGAGATCAGGGATGAAACGATTTGTGACGCTGAACATACTCGGCATATTTCTAGCCGGCAGCGTATGGGCTGAAGAGCCAAAACCAGCTGATGAGGTCGGAAATGCTGTTAGCGATACGATAGAGGCTACTAAGGAGACGGTTAACGAGGCATCTGAGGAGGTAAGTGGGGCGGCCAAGAAGGAAATGGAAAAAGCTGAAGAGGCTGCAAAGGAGACCTACGACTCAGTTAAGGAAACCGCTAAGGAAACCTCTGAGGAAGTAAAGGAGACGGTTGAGGAGGGTGCTGAAGAAGCCAAGGATGCTGCGAAAGCGACATCCGAATCAGCCAAAGAGAGCGTGAGCGAGACTGCGGAGAGTGTTAAAGAAGCTGCGAAAGGGGCCTATGAAAAGGTGAAAGAAGCGGTGAAGGAAACATATGAAGCTGTCAAGGAAAGTCTTTCAACAAAGCCGGCGGATGAAAAATAGAAGCGTTGCCGCTAGGAATTTTCAGGTATTTAAAAAAATTCTTGGTTGAGGTCGGTGCGGGCAGATTAAATGTCCGCACCAGAGTTCCTATTTAGTCACGTTTTCATGGGGCTCTATTGGCTACCCTTCACTAAAGCTCTCTAGATCCTTGGCCATCTCGCAAGAGGGTGGTGGGCGTCGTTTGCGGAGCATCGCTCTAGCTATAGAGGCCGTTGACGGTGGTTTCGTAGTTGGCCTGCAATTAATGTCTAAAAAATTTAACCTTGCTCCTGATCCCTGCCTCATACGATCTGCAAAAGCGCGACCAAAAAACAAGGTGCGAGGAAAAGCGTCAGAACATTTGTTGGCAGCGATATTTGTCGGCGCTGGAGGCATTACGTTCCAGCACAATGATCTTTATGTTGTCGAACATAGGCGCAATCTCGATCTCATGTGGTTTTATGAATGTCGCTGGGGTGATTGCTCGGATTATGGCCAACTTGACGCAACGACGTATGCCGTTTTCGGTAGGAGGAGCTATTGAAGGATAATAAACGAGACGCGATCTATCGCGATGCAATTCTTTTTAAATCTTTTTTCAAAAAGAAAAATGAGGTAACTGAGGAGGAGATCAATTATTTTGAGAAGCATCCCGATGAAATCGATGAGGTGACGGCGCCAATCAATATACACAAGTTATTCCTTGCTGTAGGCATTGGCGTAGGTGTTTTGCTTGTGGCGATTTCTAAGATCATTGCGCATTCGGGTTTCCTCCTGGTCGTTAGTAGCGTTTTGCGTGAAATCCTTATCGATATTGTTTTTGAAATAGGAGTTGCACTAATAGGTGCCGGTGTCACGGCGTATATGCTCGGCATACTGCTTAATGTGCAACAGGAGAATGCTCAGCAATGGAAGCGGATGATCCGAATGAAAATAGGTGTGCTGAATAGTCCGAAGAGCTGAGAGATTAGTTTGCACGGGCGATTCAGCATATCTCTCCGCTTTCGTCGGGCCACATGAGACTGCTCGATGATTATCGGGAAGATATCCAAATGGAAGAGATACATCACGAGGCGATCAACCCATCGATACATTCGTGCGCTGAATCATGAGCGGGGCGGTCAACGAGAATGAACGCATTTGATAGAATTAGAAATCGGCCTGTGGGACCGATTTCTAGTTTGCGCTGGCAACGAGTAGTTTCGATTTTTAGGAGGCAAACTGCTTCAGCACGTTGTGCATCATCTGGTCAACGAATTCGTCCTTGCCGAGTACCGGGACGCGGTTTCCTTAAACCTGTCGGCGTGAGCCTACCCCGCCAGGTTGGCAGCTGCGGCGGTCGGCACGATTCGTGTCTGTTGAGCTTGGCCTCTCCGGGAAATTTCGGTGCTTTATTATCGGCGATATCTTTTAGCCATTTGTGATGTTCCCCCCTCTATTGCCCAGGCCTGTTTTGGTCTGAACGAGACAGGTCCGTATGCGAGAAACGGTGACTTGAAAATTCGTTTGGATAGCCGGCCGTCAGTGAGCGCCAGTCTCCGAAATTGGCTCAGAAAATTTGATCTTCTGGCCAGGCCTGAATCTAGCAAACCTTGCCGATCTCATGGTTAGCGCCGCGGTGGAATTTCTCCGCCGGGAATGAAATTCGTTATCGGGCTGAAGGCTTGCGCGTTGTGTTTCTGAATTGAACGCACACCCGCGAGAGTGGAGCGAGGGGGGGGGCACGGACCCTCGCGGGTGCGGTTCATAACGCTTGACGGGGGAGCGTTTGCTGGCTCTACAGCCTTGTCAAACAATCAAGCGTTGGAGAATTCTTCGAGCCGTTTGAAATCGGCGATAATAGCCCGATCCTCAACGTCAAGTTCGAGCAATTGAGCTTTGTGCAGTTCCTTGGTGGCGGACGCCAGATCTTCGAGGCTCACGTCGAAGAGGTCGGTCAGAAATCCGCAATTAATTGAGTCGGGCACCATGTTAGGTTCCCGTCCGTCCATTGTGTTCATGCGAGCTACGACGAGCAGATATCCCGCGAGCCTTTGAGCCGTAGTCTTCCGTGACGCTTCCTCTAGGCACCTTGCTTTCCGGAGGTCGAACTCTCTTGCAATCGCCACAGCTTCCTGTTTACGAATGCCGGGATCGCGATCGGCGAGTTGTCCGAACTCACTTGGTGAATAGCTGCGAACGACGCAATCGGTCATGGCGTAGGCGGAGCCGGAGTGATGCTCGATACAGCCCAAACCGACGAAGTCACCCGGCTCAGCTAGTTCGAACCTGCGCGGAGTGCTCTTGTCGCCGCCGCTAGAGACCATCATGACGCCAGTCTCGATCCGGTACACGTCGGTGCGCGTCCAGCCGGACCGGTAGAGTGCCTCCCCGACTTTCAATGTTCTGACACGGTCGTTACCGTCTGCTGGACCGGAAAGCAGAACCTTTCGAAGAAGGTTCAGTGCCGTCCCATGGCTGGAGGCCTCCGGAGCATCGATCGTTTCAGCGATTTTCTCAATCATGAATACAGCCCTACAAACTCAAAAATATGCCGAACTAAACGCTTCAACCGGATGAATGGTTCACCCCAGTAGCCTCAGTGACGTGGCGCCTTTTCTAACGCAATTTTGTCACTGTCAAACTCAACTTGCGGTAACGATCTATCTATCGCCCGTAAGTCGGGTGGGGCACCAGTTCGGTCTAATGCTTACGCGAAAATTCGTACGTAGAATTACGTAGGCAGGGGCACAACGATAAAAAATTCGAGCCAGGACGCGGCTTTAGCCGCGTTCAGCGGAAGGTCGTCTGGTCCGATGAGTTGTTGGAGAATGCGATAACGAATTCGTGCTCAATCAATGGATTGGAGGCGTCGATCGTTGGTGCTTAAGCGCGGCACACCTGAATTTCTACGCTCCGATAACGACACAGAGTTCACGGCCGCTCCGTTGCGGGGCGAGCTGAATCGCTCGTTATCGCCCATCTGCGACGTTCTGTAGTTTGTTGATGATCTTGCGATGTAGTTCAGGTGTTGCGCATAGAAGTGTTCAGGCTGGTTGAGGGGGAGGGGGCGCGTCATTGGTCCTCGGTGGCGTTATCCCCATCGACACATAAACACTGACCAAGTCATCAACGTAACCGTGAGCTGGTTCGATCCACGAAGTGGGTACGTAGATCAGGGCTCCGCCAAATGGTACCGGAGCGGAAGGTATGACTACGCCGAGATACTCTTCGCCATCAAGTTCGATCGGTTTCGTCGTCGGCAACAGTGCAAGGACAGCCGCACCTGGCTTCCCGCCAAAGAAACACCAAGCTGGGCTCATGTTCTTTATCGTGTTGTCTCCATCCTTCGTTCCGATGACGGAAACCACCCGGCTCGAGAGGTCATAGATATTCGAGATCAGAGGCATGCGCCGAATGAGGCTCTCGAAGAATGTTGCGATCCATGTACCCAGACGGGATTCAACAAGAATTCCCAAGAGGTAGATTGCGCCCAAGATGAGCCCCAAACCGAGAAGGTAAGACGCTGAGGTGCTGACACCGAGCCCAAGCGAGACAAGGAATCTGCCGAAAGGGCTGCTTGGTCCAAGGAAGCCATTAATAAACGTCAACAACCATCCGATGATGAATACTGTGAGAAACAGCGGAAGTGCCGCCAAGATTCCAGCAATGAATATCCGGACAATTCTGTTCATTCCCACTCTCCATGTCAGCGATCGAGTTTTCTGAGGATTCGGGTCTGTCAGCCAAGTCGACAAATTATGGAGCCAGAATTTTTGAGCCTGTCGACTGTGTTTCGTCTCATCGTTTGCAAGCCGCCTGGGCAGCACCAGAAAGTAAAGCATTCGGCTGGGGCACGCGCGGGGCTTCGTGGACGTTTTGCTCCTATTTCGCGGTAACGAATCTCAATCATGAGACAGTGAGTGCGTCATCATATTGATGTATCTGGTAAGCCGCTGCCGTGTGCTGTTGAGCTCCGATGAGCAATCTTTTCGACCGTCTTCGTCGCCTATCGGTCCATGTGATTGTACGGGCCCAAAGGCGTTAGTTGGCAACTTTCTAGGGTGAGGGCGTTCATCGGACGCAGCGTGTCGTCAGGGCGAAAATGGGATTTGTAGGGAGGGTAAGTCGGGGCGCTTTGAGCTGCAGAGGTTGTTGGAGGTGGTTTTGGGGCTGATTTAGTGCTGCTCATACTCCTGCCTTACGCCAGTCCTGGGCCCGGCGGCCTGTCAGAATTCGCTTGCGACCAGCCTACATATTTCTTTGTGGCAACATCATAAGACGGGTCTGGTTTAACCGGTAACATGGATTTGGTGCAAGGAACGCGAAATGCGGGCAAGCAAGCACGATAGGCTTAGGTCGTGGACTCTCACTTTATAATCTACTGGTTGACATCTCCATGATCATTCCGGTGCTACGTTCTGCCTTTCCTTCGATGGGCGGCATTCGAAGATGCGCGGGCGTCGACGGTGTTTAAAGCATTGATTTGGTCCACTCAGAGGAGGAATTTGCAGAGCTCGGTTCGACAACACCGCTTCAGTTCGATGAGATAGGTCATACGAATATCAAGGTAAAAAAGTGTATCGTACTGTGAGCATGTTTGGGATGGTTCGCCAGTTGGTGCATGCAGCCAAGTTACAAACAGGGGCCAAGTGTTTCAGTATGTGCTTTCGGTGCCTCAGCACAAAGAATTCATTGCCCATCAATGTAGAGCAGCTCCAAAGAATACATTCTGGGATCACAATGGGGCCAGGGTATATCTAGTGGCAAAAAAAAGACCGACGGGAGTTCTTCCAACATCAGCCTCGCAAGAGGATGGTCAAGACTGGCGCTTGCCTTGGTTCACTGCTCTTTGTGGGCAAGACAAAGGGCAACACCTATGCCGGTACCGCTTTCATCTATGACCGTCGTCGCGGCGAATCCTCCTGTCAGGTGAGTAGGTCGGTTCTTGATAATAGCCGCAAGGTTAAAATTAGAGGAAAAGCACCTCGCGTGAGCCGAAACTGCCAACTCTTCGGCTATCGTAACGATGTCTTGGAGTTTGAGCTTGTTCCTTAAAGCCGAGAGCACCTTCAGCGACACCCAATGGCCATTAAATCAAAGTTTTATTTTTACTGGCTATATATTTAGTTTACACCAGCTAGTGCGCTGGGGTGATACGATTTTGCCTAGTTGAAGTGGTGTCTGGGGGAGCTTTGGGTTGATGGATTGGCGAATTGCAACGAAGGTTTTTGTCGCGGTAGCTGTTGTCAACGCAGCTTACGTTTCGATGTTAGTGTTTTGGTACGCTGCTTAGGCTTTTCTGTGTGCTGATGGCGCAAGTTTTAAATGCCTCTGCGCTTGGGCAGCTGGAACGCTGAACGCCAAACGGACACCAACAAAAAGGCAAGGACAACGCCGCATAATCCGCCTGTCCCGCTAAAAAGAGCGGATGTGGTGTCAGCGCTTCTGTCTGGAATAAGTAATTGCGCAGCCTCCAATATATTGCCGATGGTAAATGAGCTAATGACAATAGCCGCGTGAATTAGAGGGGACCGCCATCCCAAGGCTAAGCATGTTGCGACAATTGCGTAGGCCGCGAAATGCTCGGCATAGCCAGACATACTTGTGTGCGGCCGAAGGCTTCCTGGTATGACAGACACAAGGACTATCAATCCCAGACCTAAGAGTCCTAAGGTTTGGAATATACGCTCCATGCTCACGGCGAAAACGTGTTCCTATAAGAGAATGCAAAAGGCTACTGCAGAAACTACTGTGTTTTATGTGGCGGAATAATTAAAAGTAATATGTCTTCAATTGACGTGGTAAATCAACATGCTAAAGACGTGGCTAACAGCTTTATCAGCTGAAGCTCGTTGCGCCTCTTGGTGCTATTCCTTGCAAGTGGTTCAGCATGAAAACCTTAAGCGCTATTGCGGCTGTTTTAACCCTGGTCTTTCTTGCATCGCTCGTTCTCCCTCTCGTAGCCAGCACTATTGCGTGACTAGCCGGTTGTAAGATGCAGGAAGGTAGACGATCGACTTGTGCGGTTCGGGGGATTGGGTTCGATGGGTTATTTGCCTTGGCTGTCCTTCATCGTACTGCTCATTGCCGAGATGGTAGTAGTGCTTTGGGTTATTGTAGAGATCATCGGTCCAATCACACGGAACAACTCTCACACTTGAGAGCCACCACCATCTCTCCAAGGCTCTGCTGGTTCTTGGCTGGAGCTTGGAATGATCCTCACTTCTGCTATCCTTAATCGTCAACTTCTGGCACGTTGAGCCGGATAGCCGCAAAGGAGCTTTGTCATGCGTTTCGTTCTTGCTGTTCTGCTGGCGCTTGTGCCGGTGACTGCCGTC
>DAOUZE010000251.1 GCA_030665765.1 Filomicrobium sp. | reverse complement strand
GTCCGGCCGCCGAACAGCGACTGCTCCCAGAACCCAGTGGTTAGATGCGCACCGCTGTCGCCGAAGGCCGTGCCGACAACACCCAGATAGCCCAGATCGCCACCGAGCTGTGCCGGGGTCTGCTCGTTCCACAGCTCATGGCGCTGTTCCAGAATAAAGGAGAGCGAGCCCTGATTGTCCGTGCCGCGCCCGACAAGCGCCCACTTGCCGAGCATCCGGGCATGGCCGGCCGAACCCTTCTTGTGGGTGGTGAGCGAATGGCTCGCTCCAAGCCAGACCGCCTGATGGCGTTGTCACATTGAGCGAAATTGGCCCAATATGGACGATCAACCGGCAGGCTAACCCTCTGAAATCCCACGCGTCAAAATCAGCGGTCGTCGGCAAATTCCAGTCAATCAGACTTAATGTGACAACGCCGGAAGAACTGCTCATCGGACGTTGATAGCATACGGCATCAACTGAGCTGGCGCGTTACCGTGACAACACCTATTTGATGACGCTTACCCGCATTCTGCCGTCCAATCCGGCCTCGAAATCGCGGATCGCACCTGCATGTTCCAGCGAGTCCAGCGTATCATCGCGACCTCGGATCAGCGACGTTCGTGTGGCATCGTCCATCTCGAAAGGCACCGAAATCTCACCTGCCGTTATCGTTCGGCTATCAAGGTCAATCGATATCTCGGCACCGCTGGTATTGCTGGCGAATTGCAAGAGTGCGTCCCGTGTCTCGGGGGAAACAACCGGCAGTGCAAGACCGTTTTTGCGGGCATTGTCGTAAAATATCCCGGCAAAACCTGTCCCGATGCAGGCATCAATCTCCAGCTGGCGCATGCCCCAGACGGCATGTTCCCGGCTTGAACCACACCCGAAATTGTCGCCGACGACCAAAATCGTGGCCTGCGTCCAAGGCGCATTGTTCAAGATGAATTCCGGGCGCTGTTGACCAACGTTGTCAAAGCGCAGGTCGGCAAAAGTGCCGTCAGCCAACCCTTCGCGGGTGATCGTGATCAGAAACCGCTTAGGCATGATCACATCGGTATCGACATTGGTCAGTGGCAATGGGGCGGCGATCCCTTTGATAGTTTTCGTCATCTGCTTGTCTTTCATTTAAAATCACGCACGTCAGCCAGGTGCCCGGAGACGGCAGCCGCAGCGACCATTGCTGGTGACATCAGATGGGTGCGTGCGCCGCGGCCCTGACGTCCTTCGAAATTTCGGTTGGTCGATGAGGCGACCCGCTCGCCATCCATGGCAATGTCGTCGTTCATCGCCAGACACATCGAACAGCCCGCCTCAGGTCGCCATTCGAACCCGGCGGTCTCGAAAATGCCACGAAGGCCTTCGGCTTCGGCCTTGATGCGTGTCATGGCAGAACCTGGCACAACGATTGCTTTGACGCCTTCGGCCACTTGCCGGCCTTCCAGTATTTTGGCTGCCTCTCGTAGATCTTCGATACGACTGTTGGTACAAGAGCCGATAAATGCCGTGTCGATTTTTATCGACTGGGCCGATTGCCCTTCGGTCAACCCCATGTACTGCAATGAGCGTTCCAGCGCCGCTTTGGCCTTGGGAGAGACATAGTCCAGCGCAGAAGGCACATTCGCAGTGATTGGTACTGACTGATCCGGGCTGGTGCCCCAAGTGATCAAAGGTTCGATATCGGCCCCTGAAATGGTGAACTCTTCATCAAATACGGCTTCGGGGTCGCTGACCCAGCTTTCACCTTTGAATTCAAACTGACCGCTATGGGGGTGGCCCTTCAACGCCGCTTCGGTGATTTCATCCGCTGCGATCAAAGCCGCACGGGCGCCCAGCTCAACCGCCATATTGCAAACGGTCATACGCCCGGCCATATCGAGGCCGCGAATGGCAGAGCCAGCAAACTCCACCGCATATCCATTGGCCCCACCTGCCCCAACTACTTGCACGACCTTCATGATGATGTCCTTTGCCGTCACGCCGGGAGCAGTGTCTCCCTCGACGGTGACGCGCATGGTTTTCATGCGTTTGTAGCGCAGCGTCTGGGTTGCCAGCACATGTTCCACTTCCGAGGTGCCAATACCAAAGCCCAATGCGCCAAAGGCCCCATAGGTGGTGGTATGGCTGTCGCCGCAAGCGATCAGCATGCCCGGCGCAACCAGCCCCTGTTCCGGCACCACGACGTGTTCGATGCCCTGTCGCCGGTCGCCAAGACCGTAAAAGGCGATACCGTGTTTGGTGCAATTTTCCTCTAAATTGTCGATCAGCAGCTTTGACGCAGCATCATGCGGCTCTCTGCTTCGGGTAGCGTTCACATGGTCGACCACTGCCAGATGCGCCTCGGGTCGCCAAACGCCCAACCGCTTTGCGTCGAGCCCCGAAAAGGCCTGCGGGCTGGTGTATTCGTTCATGATGTGGAAATCGACATAGATCAGCATGTCGCCATCGGGCAGATCGCAGACCTTGTGGGCGTCGACCAATTTGTCATAAAGCGTCCGGTTCATTCGGCGGCCTCCGCATGGATCGGGTTGCGAGAAAAGAAACCAGACATGCGTGCGGCGATGTCCTCCGGGATTTCTTCGGCCATGTAATGTGTGGCGTCGAGCGCTTCGCCCTCAACCCTTTCAGCCCGCTGACGCCAGAGGCCAAGGGCGTCAAAGCATGTTTCGATTACTCCGCGTTTCGCCCAAAGCGTCAGGATGGGCATGTCGAGTTTTCGGCCCTGGTCTGCGTCGTCATGTTCGATGTCGATGCCCGCGGCAGCGCGGTAGTCTTCGCAGCTTGCATGAATGACGTCCGGATCCGCGAAGGCACTCAGGTATTCAGTCAGAGCTTCGGGAGAAAACGGGTTGTTGCCGTGTGCCTGGTTAAAGCATTTCAGCTTCCAAAACCCTTCGGGATCAGCGCCGATCATTTGTTCGGGCAGCGGCCTTGGCTGGGTCAGGAAGAACCAGTGCCAGTAAGCACGCGCGAATTCGGCGCTGGTACCAGCATACATTTCGCGGGTAGGTGCGATGTCGAGTAAAACCATGGCCGCGACGCGATCAGGATGATCCAGACCCATCCGATGCGCCACCCGCGCACCCCGATCATGGGCACTAACCAGAAACCGTTCATGTCCCAAACGCCGCATGACCGCGACGATGTCATTGGCCATAACGCGTTTTGAATAGGGCTGATGCGACGCGTTTGACGCTGGTTTGTCTGATCGACCATATCCGCGCAAATCCGGGCAGACGACCTGATACGAGCGTGCCAGAATTGGCGCCACACCGTGCCACATGGCAGATGTCTGCGGATAACCATGAAGAAGTACAAGCGGCGGCGCACCTTGAGGTCCAGCGCGGCGGACGAACAAAGTCGCACCGTCTCCTTCGATACGCTCGTCCACGAATTCCTGGAACATTTCGAACTCCCCGGGGAAATTAAACTTTATCCGTTACCCCAGATTAAATTGGAATGTTTAATCGTAAAAACTGATCAGTATTGCCGGCTAATTCTCACGGCAAACCCCGGTAGTCTTTGGCGACACAAGCCGCACCAGAAGAAATCCGGAGGCGCGGCGAAGCGGATCAAAGGAGGATACCATGAAGTTTCTGCTAAACACGGCACTATCCCTGACATTGGCGTTCAGCGCGACATCCGCGTTGGCGGCCTGCGACGAGGGCGAAATCGTGATTAAATTCGCGCATGTCACCAACACAGACCGCCACCCCACGGTTGCCCCGAGGATAGCCAAACTGCAGGCCAAGGGGCGGCGGCGTGCGGAGGCAGAACACGGAGTTACCGTCGACAAACTGACAGACATGTTGATGGACACGTATAAGAGCGACGAGACGCGGCCTGCGGTTAAGCTGCGGGCGATAGAATCCCTCGCGAGGCTGCACGGTTTGATTTGATTGCAAAGCAGTTGTGACCTGCGTCAGCGACTTCCAAAATATGATTGTGAAATCCGATGCGGGGCTAACTCCGGTAGCGACGTCACAGCTTGCTTGCCAATGCTATTTGGAACCGAGACCGACGCCGCTTAATGCAAGGAATTGCATAGGCGGTCATTTCGACCGGATTGGTTGCGCGGCGTTCCTGAAACGATAGCTGGCACCATGCCCATCGAGTGACGTTTTCACCTGTAGCGAAATACGTTCTGGTGGAAGATAGGTGAAAGATGGAATTTTTTGACCAACCAGCTCTGGTGCGTAAGGCGTTGATTTCAGTGGTGACCCCGACAGGATTCGAACCTGTGACCCTCAGATTAGGAATCTGATGCTCTATCCTGCTGAGCTACGGGGCCTTACTTTTTTTCAGCGGACGATGTAGCCCACTAAAGTTCACTGGACTCCGTCCAGCGCCCAACTCGATATTACGTGTCGTTTATTGACCCCGTAATCCAGAACTATCTATCAGAGAACACAGATCCCTCCAACACCCCACACATCATCGCGCTGGACACGCCCTCGCCTTCGTCAACGGCTCCATCGATGACCATCAGACGAAAACTGGCTGTCCGCTTTTTGGCATCTGTTCGTAGGCAATGCGACCTCACCAACGGGCATTGCCGCTGCACTGCCCAGGGCCGGCCGCCAACAACTTGATCCCTTCATTCCAAGGATCCGGTATGATGCCCATCGTAGCGTCGGTTGACTTGTGCACCGCAGCATGCAACATGAGCGCTGCAATTACCTGGGCGATTTTCGACGCTGTAGGTGCATGAAGCGACGGACGTGCATGGCGTCTCGTATCGTGCTTGAGCGCCAGCATGTCCGCCATACGAGCTCCCCAGATACATTTTTCCAATAGATTGCCCCAGCCATGGGGGCATCGAGCTTTGGATTCCGGCAAGCGGAAAGCAACTCATGTGTTGCCGTGCGCGCGGGATCCGATGACATATGAAAGCGACTAAGTGACCCAATTTAATGAACTTGGCCTTGCCGCGCCGATCCTAAAGGCGCTTGAAGGCGAAGATTACACCACTCCGACTCCCATCCAGGCTCAGACCATTCCGGCGGCAATTGCAGGTTCCGACATACTCGGCATCGCGCAAACTGGCACCGGAAAGACGGCGGCTTTCGCACTTCCAATTCTGCATCGCCTGGCCACGAACCGGACCCCGACCCCGCGTAAGGGTTGTCGGGCACTAATACTTTCACCAACACGCGAACTCGCGTCCCAAATTGGCCAAAGCTTCAAGACCTATGGGCGCCACCTTGGGCTAACTGTTGGCATCGTGTTCGGTGGTGTCCCGCATGGGCCGCAGATACGAACACTGGCAAAGGGTGTCGACATTCTGATCGCAACACCTGGCCGCCTCCTCGATCATATCGCTGACCGCAAGGTCCAGCTCAACGGCACGGAAATCCTGGTCCTCGACGAAGCCGACCAAATGCTCGACGCTGGATTCCTGAAACCGATCCAGCGGATAATTTCGAACCTATCGGCGCGGCGTCAAAGCCTGTTGTTCTCTGCAACGATGCCGAAAGAAATTGCGCACCTGGCCGACAACTTGCTGCGCGACCCGGTTAAGGTGTCGGTTACTCCAACAGCCACGACGGTTGATCGTATTTCGCAGCGCATCATCTTTGTTGAAGCGAAGAAGAAGAAGGCGCTCCTTGTTGA
>DAOUZE010000196.1 GCA_030665765.1 Filomicrobium sp. | reverse complement strand
GCCGAGCAAACCATGCAAATTTTCCTCAAGCACGCGTGCAAATCCAGCTTCAGTCATTTCGAGCAGACGTTGAGCGACTGCCGGGCGTTCGACCCAGACCAGGCTGGCATACCGCCCTGGCATCGGTACAACGGTCATTGGACCGGCCCGGCGGTGCAGCTCGCTGGAAATACCAGCGTGGTCGCGCGTGTGGGCAAAGGTGCAAGTGACGGCGGTCTGGCCGCATTTCTTGGTGTGCGTGGTTATGCCAGCAGCTTCCCGGGTGATTGATCGACGGCCGTCGGCGGCAACCACCAGCTGGGCCCGAAGGGTTTGACCTTCCGCCAAATGCAGTGTGGCGTCGGAGTCGCCAGGGGTTACTTGTCGGACTCCTTGGCTCTCTATTATCCGCAGGGATGGCGCTTGGCGTGCGCTCCGGTGCAGTGCGTGTACCAGCGGTTCTTGTGGCACGTTGAAGCCAAACACGGGCTGGCCAATCTCCGTCGCCTTGAAAACGACTTCGGGCGCCCGCAATAGATCACCGGTATCGTCAAGCAGGCGGATCGCTTTTAGTTCTGCACAATACTGCCGACAGTAGTCCCAGACGCCAAGGTTTTGCAGAAGTACGATCGCGGGATTGAATAGTGCCGCGGTTCTGGTGTCGGGTCGGTCGCCAGCGGGTTTATGTGGGGCGGCAATGAGGATTACCTCAACTTCGCTTCTGGCCAAAGCGAGAGCGGCACACAATCCAGCCGGACCAGCGCCTACGATTGCGACGTTGGTGTCAATGGGGCCGGAACTATGAATTTCGGTCGCCACGTCTCTACTCACTCGCTGCAGCTTCTCCTATTGGGTGGCAAGTCCGCAAACGGACGTCCCAGATTACTCGGTAAGAGCGCAATTTTTCCAGTAGTTTTCCAGGCCTCGCTCTTTCGGTTTGAAACAACTCGTAACACTTGATGTTGATGCGGTTAACCGTCTGCTTTAGCTATTTAAAATGGCTTTTAAGTGCGGTAATTTTCGTCTGAATCTGAGGTCCCTTGACACGCGGCTGTTGCAGCCTGGTCACGTCTGATTCGTGATTACTTGGAAATGATCGTTTCGTGTTTACGGCCTGAGGTGGGTTGGGCTAACTGAGGGCAACCGGGCTGACCGAGGCTGAGTTGAAGCTGCCGCGTTCCAGGTTAGTGGGTTTTAAGTAGCTTATCTCGGTGTTCAGTCCTCTTGGGGTTGGGTGCCTTTGGGTAGTAGACAGGAGAAGTCAGTATGTTCGGGGGTCTTTTGAAGTCGACCAGCATCATAGCGCTCACCGCTGTTGCTGGGCTTGCCGTGGGTGGCGTAGGCGCCAAGGCAGCTGATTTGGGTGGCGATTGCTGCGCAGATTTGGAAGAACGGGTTGCAGAACTCGAGGCCACTACGGCCCGCAAGGGGAACCGCAAAGTCAGTTTAACAGTCTACGGTCAGGTTACGACAGCCGTTATGTTCTGGGATGCCAGCCGCACAGGCGGCACCTTTAATCGGGGGTTAGCGGATCGCAATACCGTTGACCGTTTCAGCGAAAACAACGTTTACGTTGTCGATCCGCAGACGTCTGGTACCCGGTTCGGGTTCAAGGGTGACGCGAAAATCACCCATGACTGGTCTGCGGGTTATCGGCTTGAGCTGCAGTGGCAGAATGCTGATGCGACCAAGGTCCGCAAAGACAATGACGAAGGCGACGACCTTCCCGAATTTCGCCAGGCTCACTGGTATTTGAAGAGCCAGACCTTCGGTAAAATCCGCGTTGGCCAGGCTGATACGGCGAACTCCGGCATCGCTGAGATTGATGTGTCCGGCACCAATATCGCCGATGGCATGTCGTCGTCACAGGCCGGTGCAGCGATTATTTCCGACGATATCCTCGGCCCAGCGCTGGAGAACTTCGAATTTAACCGTCGCAATATTGTTCGTTATGACACACCAACATTTGCGGGTTTCATTCTCTCCGCGGCCTGGGGTGAAGATGACATTTGGGACGTCGCGTTGCGCTATGCTGGTGAATGGTGGGGCTTTAAGTTGGCGGGCGGCGTTGCTTATGGTCAAGCAACTGACGACACCGCTTCTCTCGGCGATGGGGCCTACACGCCTTCGAATGGTGACGGGGGTCGAGGGGAGCCGAGCATTGAAGTCTTGAACGGCGGTTTGTCGATGATGCACGTTCCGACAGGCTTGTTTGCTACAGGTTCAGGTGGCCAACGCAAGGCCACTGGCACGGTTGCTTGTGATGATTTTGTTCCAGGGGTCGCAGCCCGTTCTCCCTCGGGCAACTTTATCCCTGGGAAGAACCCTAATTCGAACGGCGGAAACTGCGATGCTGAATGGTTCTGGTTCGCCAAAGCCGGTATCAAGCAGCGCTGGTGGTCGATTGGTAGCACGGCCCTATTCGGTATGGGGGGTGAACATTACGACGCCATCGACCGGTCGACGCAGTACTGGGGTCTGGGTGTCGTTCAAAAAGTCGATGCTGCTGCAATGGATCTGTACGTTTCCTATCGCGACTACTATGACATCGATACGGGCTACACTCCCGCGGTTCCCGAGGGGGACTTCCAGACTGTCGTAGCCGGTGGCCGGATCAAGTTCTGATGCGATAGTTACCTTGAACGAGAGTTAAAGAGGGCCGCTCATCGAGCGGCCCTTTTGCTGTTTGGCGCATCACTTTCGATCGTTTGATTCGGGTTTTTGGGGTTTGGTAAGCCGGATTTCCATGTGTCGGCGTTCCAGGTTTTGATGTGGTTGGTGTTTTATGATGCCCAAAAGCCCAGATACGAGGTAGTTTTGTGGCGTGTGAGCAACTGTATACGTTCAAACCTGGGTGAAACTCCTCTACGCTATTTTCCAGTTAACGTGTTGGGGATAGCTTCTCGTCAACGCCGCGAGTCGAGTCCTTGTCGGACTTGTTTTGGATACGTTCCAAATGGCGGTAATTTTTAAGTTCCCTTCGTAAGTGTTGGTTGTGTTCGGTGTAGGTGCCTCTGGTGTCGACAACGCGCTGTTTCGCGCGCTGTGTCGTTACTGGGCGCCCCGTGACCGGTTGTGCGGCCTGTGCGGTGCTCCGGCTCAATTCTTGTCAAACTGACCATTGATTTGGGGGACAAATGAAAAGAATCTCTCTGGTCGCCTTAACGGCAGTAGCTGGGCTGTTCTCGTCGAACGTGCTCGCAGCTGACCTTGGCGGCGATTGCTGCGCGGATCTAGAAGAACGCGTTGCAGAGCTAGAAGCCACGACCGCTCGCAAGGGTAACCGCAAAGTTAGCCTCACAATTTACGGCCAGATTACTACTGCCGTAATGTTCTGGGATGCTCGTCGCGGGGATGGCAATACACAAACCAGCACGCCGATCGTGGGGGCTTGGAGCGAAGACAACGTTTATATCGTTGATCCGCAGACGTCCGGCAGCCGCTTCGGATTTAAGGGTAAGGCTTCAATCAACGGCGAGTGGAGTGCTGGCTACCAATTCGAATTCCAATGGCAGGCTCAAGACGCCACGAAAGTCCGCAAGGATAACGATGATCTTGGCGATCTCCCAGAGTTCCGTCAGGCGCATTGGTGGTTGAAGAGCAAGAACTTCGGTAAGGTCCGCGTGGGTCTAGCCGATACGGCAAACTCCGGTATTGCTGAAATCGACGTGTCGATCACCAGCATTGCCGACGCCATGTCTTCGTCTCAGGCGGGCGGTTCCATCATACGTAGGGACATCGGTGGTCCGGGTGGCCAAAACTTCGAGTACAACCGTCAGAATGTTATTCGTTACGACACGCCTACATTTGGCGGGTTCTACGCATCCACTTCCTACGGTGAAGATGACCTTTGGGACGTGGCATTCCGTTATGCGGGCGAGCATATGGGCTTCAAGATGGCCGGCGGCATTGCTTACGGTCGGCGTACAGACTGCGGCTTCGCCCTTGCGGACGGTACTTATGCCACATCGTGCGGAAATCGCAACGGACTGAATGGTGGTCAGCCTGAGGAAGTCGCTGTCGAGACGCTGAATGGTGGTGTTTCCATCCTTCACGTGGGCACAGGTCTGTTCTATACGGGCTCGGCTGGCGAACAGCAAGCTGTCGATACCGTGACCTGCGCTGGTAAACAGCATAACGGTGGCAACTGTGAGAACGACTGGTTCTGGTTCTCCAAAGCTGGCATTGAGCGTAAATACTTAGCTCTCGGTAAAACCGCTGTCTTCGGTATGGGCGGCGAACAGCATGATGGCGTCGACCGAGCATGGCAGATGTGGGGTCTTGGTGCCGTTCAGAAGATCGATGCTGCTGCTATGGATCTTTACGTCTCCTACCGCAGCTACGACGTCGACACCGGTTATGGTATCGATCAGGCGGATGGTGATTTCGACACCGTTGTTGCTGGTGGTCGGATCAAGTTCTAAGACTTAAAATCTGACAAGAATTGAGGTGGGAGCGACTTTGTAGTCGCTCCCATTTTCTTTGTCTTAACCGGTTGAGATGTCATGATTTATGATGATCGGCAGAGTGTGTGTGGGGCGCCATATGGCCGGAGCAACACACCAGGATCAAGAAACGTTCATGCAGCCTTAACCAGTGCGGAAACATTCTTGTTTTCAGGACGTGGTGACCGCATGTTATTTGTTGATGCATTGTTTGCGGGGCGAAGGATAATGAGACGACTGAGAAGCTTTGGCCTGTTAGCTGCTCTGGTGCTCGCCAGTAGCTCGGCTGCTGCATTTCAGGAACAGCAGGCTGGTGGCGATGGTGCGTCGACCAATCCGACGCCTGGCATTATCGTCGATAACTCAAAGAAATCGGTTGGTGGAGACGCCACAGTTGATATGAATTTCCGGGCGCCACCGAAAGACGCTAAAGGCGGAGCTGAAGTCTTCATACCTGGTTTGGGTCGGCTAGGTGTTCTTCCGAGTTTGGATTTCGGACTAGAGCTTCTCTACGGAGCAAATGACTCTCCTGACAAGGCACCTGATCCAAACGACCTGCCTCTCAGCGATGATGAGCTCACCATTCGCGGGATTGTGAAGCACCGTTTCTGATTAGGCATTTAATCCAGCTACCATCTCAATCGCTTATCCGATGTTGGGCCCATTCCCAACCAAGTTGCTGTTGGTTGGGAAAAGAGCATGTTGGGCTGTCGTCGGTATTGAAGTCTTACCATTTTGATACGTAGTGGCGGTTAACTGGCTATGGCGACCATTAGGAAGGCGACACCTGACATCAGAAGATTGAGGCCGACAATGAGACCCAGCGCCCAGTTTGCCGTGCTGGGAAGGCCGAGGAAAATCAGTAGGCCTGCAAGGATGGCAATAACGCCGCTGACGATCAGCCAAACCCAGCCGTCTTCCGGTTTCACCTGCAGGCCCATTGAAAATTTGAAGACGCCGTCGATGACGAAAGTTGCGGCCAGCAGGACGGTTAGACCGATGATGCCCGTAAGGGGAAAGAATGCGAGCCAGCCCCCGATCACCGCGTAAAGAAGTCCGATAACGAGCTCTCCGAGAAACGCCTTCCAGCCTTGAGCCAGGAAGGCATGAACGATAAGGCTGATGCCGGCGATCAAGAATAGCCATCCGATGAAGACCTTTGCGGCGATCGTGGTCAGATGCGGTGCGCCGATGGAAATGACTCCAAGTATGATCAGTACGACACCCAGTGCGATGAACCAACCGCGGTTCTCGGCCACGGCGACGCTGATGGCTTGGAACTCACGGACTGTGAGGTCATCAGGGTTCTTCTCGGTCATGAAAGTTTCCTCTGGTCGGTTGAAATTGTGTTTCGTGATGGCTGATGGTGGCTCCGCCGCGCAGTGGTTTAACTGGCAGCAGGTGCAGATCGAATATGTACTCCACGCCCGCGCTTCAACACCATTCTGACTTGAGCGTGCGGCTCTCATTTCTGTCATGCATTGTTACTCTCCTCGGGGCTACGATGAACCGGAAGGTCTCTCTTGCGCAATCATCTCATTCTGTTCGGTGCGTGCTGACGGGGAACAGAATTCGTGACAACGGCCCTCATCCATGCAGGTGTGCCGATGTCGTCAACCCGACCGTTGGCGACATCGGGGATGTCTTGAGCAGACAGCTATTCATGTCTCGCCGTGATGCGCGCCGTTAGCATGTATAAGGGATCTCGCTCATCGGCACCAAACGCGACCTTGTAGCTTAGCGCTCTATCAGCATAATCTCGGTTCTAGTCATATGAGCCGCTGACCATGAGCGTCGCATCTGGCAATAGGTGCAGGTATGTATCTCAATGTGAGCCACAATCAAAGATCAGATAACAAACGCGGGAGCGACGCTATGACAGAAAGATCAGATCAGGCGCTGAGTGCGCGGCTACGTCAGGACCTAATGGAGAGGCTTACAGAAAAAAGGGACGATATTTTTTGGGCTGGTACTGCCTTCACGATTGTAGGCATTTTGGCACTGATCTTCCCATTTTTCACGACCATGACAGTAGCTTTCATGATCGGGTGGGTTCTTATCTTTGCAGGGGCAGTCACGATCTACGGCGCCTTCTCGGTTCAAGGCACTGGTCCGTTCTTCGGTCAACTGCTGTTGGGTCTATTGACTCTCGCCCTAGGCGTCTATCTGGTGATGCACCCCGGTGTCAGCATCGTGGCACTCACGATTATGCTGGCGGCCATATTCATGTTTGATGGTGCGGCACAACTCGTCCTCGCGTACGACGTTCGACCACGCGACGGATGGATGTGGGTGCTGCTGTCGGGCCTGGTCAGCATCGGCGTTGGCCTCCTCATCGCAGCGGAATTTCCGGGAAGTTCACGCGTTGCGCTCGGAATCCTCGTTGGCATAAAGTTCTTG
>DAOUZE010000166.1 GCA_030665765.1 Filomicrobium sp. | reverse complement strand
GTGGAATTCCTCGAAGTAGGGCTTGAGGCCCTTGAGGATCTCAACAGCGTCCTCGACCGTCGGTTCCTTGACATCGATTTTTTGGAAGCGGCGAACGAGCGCGCGATCCTTTTCGAAGTGCTGGCGGTACTCTTTGTAGGTCGTTGAACCGATACAGCGCAGCGATCCAGCCTGCAGCGCTGGCTTCAGTAGATTGGATGCATCCATGGCCCCGCCCGAGGTTGCACCGGCGCCGATCACCGTGTGGATCTCGTCGATAAACAGAATCGCACCGGGATAGTTCTCGACTTCCTTCATCACCGCTTTAAGCCGCTCTTCGAAGTCGCCGCGATAGCGGGTTCCGGCGAGCAGTGCACCCATATCGAGTGAGAAGATCGTTGCACTCCGGAGAACTTCAGGCACCTCGGCGCGGATGATCTTGCGGGCGAGCCCCTCGGCGATGGCGGTTTTGCCGACGCCGGGATCACCAACTAGGAGCGGGTTGTTCTTCTGGCGCCTGCACAGAACCTGAATGGTGCGCAGCACTTCCTTCTCGCGGCCGATGAGTGGATCGATCTTGCCGTCGCGCGCCTTCTTGTTGAGGTTGATGCAATAAGAGTTCAGCGCATCTTGGCCGCCCTTGCGGTCCTCTTGGCCTTCGACTTCCTCCTCGGCGCCATGCGGCGGCCGGCTCTCGGACATTCCCGGGCGTTTGGCGATGCCGTGGCTGATGTACTGGACCGCATCGAACCGTGTCATCTCCTGCTCTTGCAGGAAGAAGGCCGCGTGACTTTCCCGCTCAGCGAAGATGGCGACAAGCACGTTGGCGCCGGTCACTTCTTCTCGCCCGGAGGACTGCACGTGCACGACCGCGCGATGAATCACACGCTGGAAACCGTTGGTCGGGGTTGCCTCGTCGGTCGATTCGGAGATCAGGTCTTCCAACTCAGCGTCGAGATAATCGGTGACCCTCTCGCGCAAGGAATCGAGGTCGACATTACAGGCGCGCATGACGCCGACCGCGTCGCGGTCGTCGACTAATGCAAGCAAAAGATGCTCGAGCGTGGCGTATTCGTGCTTACGCTCGTTGGCATATTCCAGCGCACGGTGAAGTGCGGATTCGAGGCTTTTTGAGAACGATGGCACGAGAACCTACTCTTTCTCCATAGTGCACTGCAGCGGATGTTGATGTTGCCGGGAGAAGTCCATGACTTGCGTCACCTTCGTCTCAGCAACCTCATAGGTGTAAACTCCGCAGATCCCTACGCCCTTTTGATGGACATGGAGCATTATGCGGGTGGCCTCTTCACGGCCCTTGTTGAAAAAACGTTCGAGAACATGGACCACGAATTCCATCGGTGTGTAGTCGTCATTAAGCAGCAACACCTTATAAAGACTTGGTTTTTTCGTCTCTGGGCGGGTCTTTGTAACGATGCCGGTTTGGTTCTCATCGTTTGAATCACCCTCGTCTGGTCCCATCACTGGCGACATCCGCAGCACCGTTGGGTCGAATAGTTCGAAATCGGCCTCCTGATGCGTGCCGTTCACGTGCACTTGTGTTTCCCTCAGCATGTCTTCAGTGGGTCTTCAACTTGCGCGGTATACCCACAGCGGACAGCAGGCACCCAAATTCCATTTTCGCCCAACTCTGGCCAATGGGCAATGATGGTCGAATCGCCAACAAGCCGAGCTGATCGCTTTTTCCAGTCCTAAGATGGGAACATATCGGGACACAAAAAAGGCCCGGTGTCGACCGGGCCTCTTACAGTATGGAAATGTTTGACGACCAGGCGATGCCGAGGCCGATCCCTTCAGGGCAACTGAGCGTCGATCAGTTGGTGAACTGGAAAGCCTTTTCGAGCGGCTTGGAAGCGTCCTTGGCCATGTTCGCGTACATGCCGCCGACCTTCGTCATCTGGTGCATGTACTCGTCATAGGCGCGCTTGGCGAAGCTTGACTGTATCTCGAAAGCCTGGTCTAGCGACTTGGCGGACATCAGCTTTTCAAACGTCGCTGTCGAATCCTCGTACGAGCGCCGCGTGTAATCGGTCATCTCGGCGGCAATGGCCTGCCAACCCTTGTTCCACTCTCCCATGAGCTTCATCGATGCTTCGATGCTTTGCTGGTTGAGCTTTTGAAACTCTTCGAAGCCCTTAATCGACTCGAAACCCTTCATGGTTTCGAAGCCCTTCATCATGTTGAATTCCATTACAGTTCTCCTACTGGATAGCGCTTGAAGGCGGATGCGCTCTTGTTAATGCGCATCGCCGCTACCTCCTCGATCACTTAAAGCAACGCATCTTGGAAGCTGACAAAGCCTATCAAAGCAGATTTTGCTGCATTGCACAATAGGTCGACAGTCGATGCCGAAGATTCTTGCTCAATTTGCAGGGAAGTCCCGACAAACGGCCATTTCGCATGGGTATGCGGCGTTTTAGAACGTGATTCACGATTTTATGGGATACTCGGGCGCTGACGGGTGCCCTTGAAGCTGCAAATCCTTGACTTGGTTCGGCGCTAGTTAACCGATGGTGTGGTGGAAACGGACCGGCCCGTCGAAGCTACGGGGAATTGACGGCGGTGCCGCAAATAGGTCACGAAGAGATGGTCTCAACTTCTCATATGAGCACGATGGCGATAAGCGTCGGTTTCGGACGCGCGCAAACATCATCCACGGCAACAAGAATCAAGTTGCAATTCGCAGGGTCGAGCTCGCTAGGCTTGGCGTCCGCCTGCTGGATTTGCGCCGTGATGATTGCCGCGGCGGCTTTTTTATCGGTGTCGACACCTGCTCAATCCAAGAACTCGAAGTATGCCTCGATCGCCTATGACGCGAATACGGGGAGCACGCTGTTTGAGACATTCGGAAGTGCGAAGCGCCACCCGGCCTCATTAACTAAGATCATGACGCTCTATATCGTTTTTGATCTCATCAAAAAGGGGCGCATCAACTACAATACGCCGATCCCGATTAGCGCCCAGGCGGCTTCGCAACCCCCTTCAAAACTCGGATTCAAAGTTGGCGAACAGATCCGGTTGATTGATGCCATCAAGGCGCTAGTGACTAAGAGCGCCAACGATGTCGCGGTGGCGATCGCTGAGCGGGTTGCTGGCTCTGAGGCAAGATTCGCGCGGCTTATGACAAAAACGGCGCGCAGAATTGGTATGAAGGACACGGTGTTCAAGAACGCCTCGGGGCTGCCTGACAGCGCACAGGTCACAACCGCGCACGATATGGTCAAGCTCGCGCTCCGCATTCAGGACGATTTTCCCCGCCATTACGAGCTGTTCAAGACGCGCAGCTTCAAGTATCGCGGCAAGCGCTACAAGAACCACAACACTCTTCTTGGGCGAGTCAAAGGCGTTGACGGAATCAAAACAGGCTACATCCGGGCATCCGGCTTTAATCTCGTCAGCTCGGTGAAGCGCGACGGCAAGCACGTCATCGCTGTGGTATTCGGCGGTAAAACGGCGCGTAGGCGGAATGCGCACATGCGCACTATCATTGCCCGAGCCGTCAAGCAGGCATCGACCCGGAAAACCCGCAAGCCGCAGCTTATCGCCAGACCGCGACCAATCCTGCGGCCGATCTTGCCTGATCAGAAACCGATCATCGATCAGCGTATCGAAGTTGGCCGTGCCGAGTTCCCAGCACCTCGCCGGCGGACGGTGAGGATCGCCAGGGTCCGCCAGCTGGACGTAACTGGCGCAGCGGCGCCCCGTCCGGCGCAGCGCCCGCAACGGCAGCAAACAAGAACCCTTCAGGACGAGCTTGCCGCTTTATTAGCCCGCAGTGGCGTCGAGCCGGATGGAGTGGAGCAAGGCTCGGCTGAAGACCGGGAACCAGTCCCCATGGTGCGGCGCACCATCGGAACTTACCAGATCCAGGTCGGAGCCTTTGCAAGCCGCGAAGAAGCGCAGGCGCAGCTGCGCGCTGTCGCGCGGCGGGCCGAACAACTGCTTTACGGCTATTCCCAGCGGGCCGTCAAGGTAACGGTGAAGGTGTCGAGCCGATCACGGACGGTCTACCGGGCTCGCTTCGCCGGCTTCGATTCAAATGGTGCCATGGCGACCTGCACCGAATTACGCCGCCGGTCGATCGATTGCTTCGTCGCCCGTCCCTAGGATTCGATTGTTCGAGTTGGAAGAAGCAATGCTGCTTCAGAGAACGTGAAACACTCTCTCAAATCAAAACTCCGAGCGCGTCAGAAAACGAGTCAGAATTCTGCCTCAGCCGAACACGCCGTGGTGTTCGAACACCTGTGCAACGAGCTACCCGGCACCCAACAAGACATCCTTGGCTTCGTTGATTTTTGAAGCCAAGTAGGTTGAGCCACCTCGATCCGGGTGCAACTTCAATATCAGTTCTTTGTGGGCGCGGCGTATTTCGTCGGCTCCAGCGCCCGGCTTAAGCCCCAGGATCTCGTATGCCTCCTGCTTGCTAATGCGGCCATCGGGCCCTGACATCTCCTTCTCGCCGCGTTCCATGTCTTCGCGCCAAGTGGGATGGGTGCGGTCGAGATAGGCCTCGATTAGCTGCGCGGACGCCGCGTCGTCGATGCGAACGTCTTGCCAAAGCAAGGCCAGTTCGGCTGGTTTCAACCGCTCGATACGCCGGCCTTTAAAGATGCCTTTGATGACCTCCCCACGGATTTCACCCGAATCGTGGTCGAGTTGCATCTCCAGGTATTCCGTCTTCACTTCGGAAGTCTGACCCTGCGACTTGTTGGACTGAGGCAACGACGCGGCCGTCATGAGCCATACGCCCAGCATGGCTAGCGGCGCCGCAATGGCGACGGCTCCGCGCATCATGAGCAGACCCGATGTCAGCAGCAGCAAGCCGCCACCAGCCAATCTCAATATGCGGGCCAAACGAGCTGGGTTTACGTTCTTAAAGCCGTGTACTGTGAGGAGCACGACAGCCAGCAGCACCAGGCCAATCAAGAAGTAGTGCATGTTTCGTGCGTCGACTCGTTGCCTGGACCGCTGCGGGTCCGGCTTGTTGGGCAGCGGTAACTTATCCACATTCGGGCCGTTAGCGCCAGGGTGCTGATTGTCCCGATCAAGGCCTCTCGAGTTGCTCCAATAGCAGCTGTGTCCCGCGGCCGCCGCCGAGCCGTTTAAGGGCCTGGCGCCCGCCGGCTGCATAGACGGCTACTGCCGTCAGAAGTTCCTTCAGCTGCGCCGCAGACCCGCTGTCGAACGGACACCAAGCCCCCTTGGTCAGCTTTGCGAGTTGCTTGAACGCTCGCTCCACTGCAGGGTTGCGGCCCTCCTGAAACAGAAACGTCGGCACACCAAGGAGACCGAGTTCGCCGGCACGGGCGCACAGGTGATCGACATTCTCCTCCATCGCGTCGCCGACGAATACGAGCGCGTCCACCTGACCTTTCTCGGCCTGATTTCGCGCATGCTTGAGAACCTTGCCAATTTGAGTGTGACCACCGAGAACAGTGATACCGGTCATTAGCCGCTGTAGCGCCATCGGATCTGAAACCCATTTCGAGGCGCGGCATTCGCCGAAACCACGGAAATAGATCAACTGCACGTCGAGGCCGCCGACATCGCGCACGGCAGCGAACATTTCCGACTGCAGCGATAGGGCCATGTCCCAGGTTGGCTGGCGGCTCATGGTGGCGTCCATGGCGAAGATCAAACGGCCTTTGCCAGCACCTGCCTGGGGTGAGTGAGTTTTGACTTTGCTTAAAAAGTCTGCGATTTCGTTGTCCGTCGAACGTTGTGCTTCCAGCGTATGCTGGGATTGCGGCTTAGGGGTTTGGAGCGCCTCACCAGAACGCACACCCGGCTTTATCGTGGTCTCGGTTTTATCAGTCTTTTTGGTCGTCATCCGTTACCTCCGGCGACGTGAATCCTTGAACTGTGGAGGAGGTGGCGCTTGTCTCGGCACCGTGCAACCGAGCCAGGCTACCGCGCCGACGGAGTCTACACGTCCGTTGTGGGTTTGTCCGAATTGCGCGTGGAAGTCTCCTCAACGGTGGAGCGCAGAAGTTCGAGGTTGCCGCCGGTTGCCGTGATGTCGGTGGTACATACGCGTTCGGTGGCAAAGCGGGTCAGATAATTTGGGCCACCGGCCTTGGGTCCGGTGCCTGACAAGCCTTCGCCTCCGAAGGGCTGTACTCCAACAACGGCGCCGACCTGGTTGCGGTTTACGTAGAAATTGCCAACCCGAGCGCGCTTGGCGATGTGATCGGCAACGCTGACCATGCGGCTGTGCAATCCCAGTGTCAGCCCGTAACCCTTGGCGTTGATGGCATCGATAACACTGTCGAGGCGCCCCGGCGCGTAGCGGACGACATGCAGAACGGGCCCGAAAGTTTCTCGTTTCAGCGAGTCGATCGACTCGATCTCGTAGGCGGCTGGGGTCACGTAGGAGCCGTTCCGGCAAAACTCGGGCAGTGGGCAGTCGACGATCTCGCGGCTGGTGCGGTTCATTGCCAACTTATGGGCGTCCAGCTGATCCTGGGAGACGTCGTCGATGACCGGGCCTATGTCGGTCGCGAAGTCCATAGGATCGCCAATCTCGAGCGCCGTCACCGCACCGGCCAGCATGGAGATCGTGGGGGTGGCAATTTCCTCTTGCAGGAACAGAATGCGGGCGGCCGAGCAGCGCTGACCGGCACTGTCGTATGCCGAACGCACCACGTCGCGAATGACCTGCTCTGGCAATGCGGTCGAGTCGGCGATCATTGCGTTGAGGCCCGCGGTCTCGGCAATGAACGGAACAATGGGACCACGGCGCTCGGCTAAAGTGCGTTGAATGCTCCATGCGGTTTCATTGGAGCCGGTGAAGACCACTCCGGCTATGCGGTGATCGCGGATCAGTGTGTCGCCAATCACGCCCGCGCCGGGCAACAGCTGGAGAACAGGGCCTGGCAACCCGGCCTCCAACATCAGCTCGACCGCGACATAAGCCGTCAGCGGCGTTTGTTCGGCGGGTTTGGCAATCACGGGATTGCCGGCTGCAATGGCAGCCGCGGCCTGGCCGGTAAAAATCGCCAGCGGGAAGTTCCAAGGACAGACTGAGGCGAATACACCGCGCCCGCGCAGTGTGAGCGTATTCGTTTCGCCGGTGGGTCCGGGCAACTTGACGGGGCCAGAGAACAGCCGTCGGGCCTCTGATGCGTAATAGCGCAAGAAGTCGACCGCCTCGCGCACCTCGTCATGGGCCGCAGTTAGCGTCTTGCCGCCTTCGCGAATGATAATCGCCATCAGACGGGCATTGTCGCGCTCGAAGAGATCGGCCGCGCGCTCGAGTACTGCCGCGCGCTCCTCAACAGGTGTGGCCTCCCATTCGCGTGCGTAAACGGTGGCTGCGGCAAGCGCCGTCTTTACGTCCTCAGGCGTGCTGGCCGTCACCTTTCCGATGCGCTGGCGGCGGTCGTGCGGGCAAATCGTGATGTCACCGCCGTCGGCATCGATACGCGCCTCGCCACACAGGATTGGGCCTGCAGTGATAGGCTCAGCCAACGCCTCGTCCATGGCCGGATAAAGGGCCGCGCGCACATCGGCTTCGGACAGCGCCAACCCAGCGCTGGCGCGCCGCTCCGGTAAATAGATCTCCCGCGGCCGGGGTAGGGTGGCTGGAGCCGAGCCAACCAAC
>DAOUZE010000129.1 GCA_030665765.1 Filomicrobium sp. | reverse complement strand
AGTTCCGTCTCCGGATCGCCCCACCATTGGCGCGCATGGGCGTCCCGCAACCAACCCTCGAGCATCGGCACATGAGAACCGCCAATTGGATTAAGCCGAATATCCATGCGCGCTCACACGCCAGAAATGAGCTTAAGACCGATAATCGAACCGATGATCAAGATGAGCAGCAAAATACGCACTGCTTCGTATGGTTCGCCAAAAGCAACCATGCCAACGATTACCGTGCCGGCCGCGCCGATGCCGGTCCACACCGCATAGGCCGTGCCGATGGGAATGGCTTCACCGGCCGTCGGGCTGACCGCTCGATGCAAAAAATAGAGGCTGAACACCCCGAGCAAAGCCAGGCCTGTTGTCGGCCAAACACGTGTCAGCCCTTCCGTAAACCGGTAGATTGTTGTCGCCGCGACCTCACACATGCTGGCCGCAAGCAAATATACCCAAGCCATTTCGATCCCCGCTCAGAGCTTAAGACTCAACGCTGCGACTCAAGGCTTTCGACGACCAGAGACGTATTCGTGTAGACGCAGATATCCGCTGCGATCCCCATCGCCTTTCGCGCGATCTGTTCTGCATCAAGCGGTTGATCGAGCAGCGCCCGAGCAGCCGCCAGAGCATAGTTACCGCCCGAACCAATTCCCATCACATGAGCCTCGGGTTCCAGCACATCGCCGGTACCGGTAAGCACCAGGGTTGTATTGGCGTCAGCAACGATCATCATGGCTTCGAGCCGGCGTAGATAGCGGTCCGTACGCCAATCCTTAGCCAACTCGACGGCCGCGCGCATCAGCTGCCCGGGGTACTGTTCCAACTTCGTCTCGAGCCGCTCAAACAGGGTGAATGCGTCTGCGGTCGCACCCGCGAAACCGGCAATCACATCCCCGCGGCCGAGCTGGCGGACTTTGCGCGCATTTGACTTGATCACCGTCTGGCCCAGGCTGACCTGGCCGTCACCAGCGATAACGACGCGTCCATCTTTGCGCACGGTGAGTATGGTAGTGGCGTGCCAGCCGTGTGCGGCCGACTGCCCAGAATTGTCGCTATGCATGTTCATAGTTGCTCGATAAGGGCGCTAGCACCCAACCTGTCAAGGTTGTCGGATCACCACTTGAGCGCAAGGCTGAAGGCTGGCGATTGGCAGCGCAAGCTGATAAATGCAGCATCTTAACCGGTCGGAAACCCTCACCCGTCAGCCTTCGGTAAAACACAGGCGCCATATCCGGCCCGATTCTTAAGGATCTCTCACCGTGAGCGCAGCGGCAAAACGAACAAGCCAACTCGACCGCAAGACCAAGGAGACCGAGATTTCCGTCGGCATCGATCTCGATGGGACCGGTTCTTACGCGATCGCCACCGGGATCGGTTTTCTCGACCACATGCTGGAGCAGCTAGCACGCCATTCGCTCATCGACATCATGCTGAAGGCCAGGGGCGATCTGCACATCGATGCCCACCACACCGCTGAAGATAGCGGCATAGCTCTGGGTCAGGCCTTCAAACAAGCGCTCGGCGAGAAAAAGGGCATCCGCCGGTATTCGGATGCACATCTTGCCATGGACGAGTGTTTAACGAGGGTCGCCGTCGACGTCTCAGGACGGCCGTTTCTTGTTTGGCAGGTCGAGTTCCCGCGCGATAAAGTCGGTGAATTCGACACTGAATTGTTCCGCGAGTGGTTCCAGGCCTTCGTCCAAAACGCCGGCATTACCTGTCACGTAACCAATATCTACGGCGACAACAGCCACCACATCGCCGAGACCTGCTACAAAGGTTTGGCCCGGGCCTTGCGTCAGGCTATCGAGCTCGATCCCCGCCAGGGAGAGCGCGTGCCCTCGACAAAAGGAACCCTATAACGAATGTTGCTCATACCCTTAAAAATTGGAGCATCAAACCGCGTGGTCGCTTACACTGTTCATGAGCCCCCTGAAATCTCACTCGACCCTGCCGAACGGGCCGAACAGCTGACCTTTGTGAAAGATGGGATCAGCTGGGCTGCCCTATTCTTCGCGCCGATCTGGCTGTTGGCGAAGAGGTTTTGGCTGGCGCTGTTGGTTTACGTCGTTGTGGCCATTGCCTTGGGCGGCGGTCTAACGCTGCTTGAGCTCGGCCAGAGCTGGGGCGTATTGGCCTATCTCGGACTCAACCTCTTCGTTGCGCTCGAGGCAGATTCGATCCAGCGCTGGTCGCTCGACCGAAAAGGCTGGCACATGATCGGATCGGTCAGTGGTGCCACCACCCGCGAATGCGAACGCCGTTTCTTTGAACGATGGCTGGCTGAGGAAGTCCGGTAAACGCAATGCAGACGGCTGTCATCATTGACTACGGTTCGGGCAACCTCCACTCGGCTGGCAAAGCCCTGCAACGCGCGGCCCGCGAGGGAGAATCCCAAACCCAGGTCCAAATCAGCTCCGATCCCGCCGTTGTCGCATCCGCCGACCGGTTAATATTACCAGGTGTCGGCGCCTTCGCCAATTGCCGGCGCGGCTTACAGGCCGTTCCTGGCTTGCTCGAAGCACTCAACGCCACCGCGATGGAACGTGAGCGCCCTTTTCTCGGGATCTGTGTCGGAATGCAGCTAATGGCCAGCCGCGGCCTCGAATTTGGTGTCACCGACGGCTTTGGCTGGATTCCCGGCGAAGTAAAGGCAATCGCCCCCAGCGATTCTTCACTCAAGATCCCGCACATGGGCTGGAACACGCTCGATCAGATCTCAGCCCACCCGCTTCTGGTGGACATCCCAACAGGATCCGACGGCCTCCACGCCTACTTCGTGCACTCCTACCATTTGGTGCCCGATGAACGCGCACACTTGCTTGCGGAAACAAACTACGGCGGGTCCATCACAGCAATGGTTGCTCGTGATCACCTAGCGGGGACCCAATTCCACCCGGAGAAGAGCCAGACCCTCGGTCTGAAACTCCTCGCCAATTTCTTGAAGTGGTCGCCTTAGCCTGCGTATTTAGGCCGCGATCGCACCGTTGCCGGCTGGAAACGCCACGACATTTGCAACCGTATCAGCCTCAACGGTAGCGTCTGGCTTCGACCGTTCCCCCGTCGCAGCTCCACGCTGCCGGAACCAGCGCAGCGACGTGTTGGTCAGCACGCTGCCGTGACTGGTGGCTTGCACGAGAAGCCCGTCTTCATCACCCAGCAGCCAGGACATCCGTGCTTCGATTTCCTCTGCTGTTTCGTGGCTTTCCACGTACCATGTCTGCTCCAAAGGACGCGCCCAGCGGTCCCCGGTGCTCATGATGATTTCAGCAATCGCCCGTTTCTTGGCGTTCGGATTGGCGAGGTCGTAAGAGATCAGGTAGGTGCGCATGGTGAGGCTCTCGTCGGTTTTGACTAAGGCCCTCTAAACGCGAAACAATTTGGGGCGGCGGCAGAAAAGAACGTAATGAGAACATGGCATGAATCGCGCCACCCGTAAAGCCTAAGTTCGGTTTTTGTTCACATCAGGAAGGAACTGTAAACTTCTCATGGTGGAGGTTGCAGCAGCGCCGTTCCGGAGCCCTCAGCGACCCCCTCAATCAAATAGACTGAGTTGTTCTGGCGCGTTGTTGGAGCGTGGGATAACCCGATGCTTTCCGAAATCCGTCCGGTCGACCAGCTCTGGATAGCGTTCTTGGAAAAGCTTCATCGCCCGCTCTTGCGCCTCGGGAAACCGGCGCCCTTCCCAGATTTCGTAGAGTCGCCGCGGATCGCATCCATAACGCCTTAGGATTTCAATCCGCCGCACGCGAAGCCAACGTGCGATCCAGATATCGACAGCATCGGTTTCGTTGACGATGCCGGGTGGCTTTGGTTTCGCAGTCGACATCTCGAAGGGCACTATGGAACGCATGGAGGGATTACCGTCTTGAAAAACTAGCCGTTAACCTGTCATGGCACATTACAGGAACATCATAGCAATTCCGTGGCCGCAGGCGCAGCCATGTGTTCGGCCACGACAATCTGGGACTTGACCGGGCCGCCCAAGGCGACAATGCACTGGTCCAAACTACGCAACCAACCAAGCTTCGATAAGGCGCCCCCCGTGATCCTCTTCCCAGCGATTGACCTCAAGGACGGCCAGTGCGTCCGTCTTAAACTCGGCGAAATGGACGATGCTACCGTCTTCAACGATGACCCGGCCGCTCAGGCAAAAGCCTTTCAAGACCAGGGCTTCAACTACCTCCACATCGTTGACCTAAACGGCGCCTTCGAGGGCCGTCCGGTCAATGCCGATGCCGTTGATACGATCCTTGGTGCACTGTCGATCCCAGCTCAGTTAGGTGGCGGCATCCGTGATCTCGCGACGATTGAGACCTGGCTGGACAAGGGCGTTGCCCGTATAATTCTCGGCACTGTCGCCGTCCGCGATCCGCAACTCGTTCAAGAGGCATGCCGTAGGTTCCCCGGCTGCATTGCCGTCGGAATCGACGCGAAAGGCGGCAAAGTAGCCGTCGAGGGTTGGGCAGAAACAAGTGAGCTAACAGCGATTGAACTCGCCGGACGCTTCGAAGACGTCGGCGTCGCCGCCATCATCTACACCGACATCGAGCGCGACGGTGTTTTGAAGGGCCTTAACCTGCCAGCAACAGCAGAACTCGCCCGCGCCACCTCGATCCCCGTCATCGCCTCCGGTGGGCTTGCCTCGATCGAAGACATCAAGGCCTTGCTCCTCCCCGCATACAGCATGCTTGAGGGCGCCATCACGGGGCGGGCACTCTATGACGGTCGTCTTGATGCGGATGAAGCTTTGGCCCTTCTTGCTGGCTAATCAGATGCGCGCGACGCAGGCCCGCTAAGCACGACGGAGCATGGACGAACTAACAATGTAGATGGCAAACTGCGTTAACGAGCTCCCGCCAGCGCATATCCTCCACACAAGGACATCAGATTATGGCCGCCATCGACGTGAAGGTTCCCGACATCGGTGATTTCCAGGATGTCCCGATCATCGAAGTGTTGGTCAAGCCAGGCGATACGGTCCAACCAGAGGATCCGCTGATCACGCTCGAGAGCGACAAAGCAACGATGGAAATACCGGCACCGCAGGCGGGTCAGGTTGTAGAGCTCAAGGTTGGCGTTGGCGACAAGATCTCCGAAGGCACCTTGATCCTGTCGCTGGAACCTGCCGATGGCACGACGGCCGGCCCGTCCACTGGCGCGTCCGCCGAACCCACCTCTGCGGCAGCTGCCCCCTCCGCTCCAGCGCCAACCGCGGCGGCGCATTCCGGCAGCGCCGACATCACATGCGAAATGATGGTCCTAGGTGCCGGCCCCGGCGGCTATTCGGCCGCCTTCCGTTCCGCCGACCTTGGCATGCAGACCGTCCTCGTCGAGCGTTGGGAAGTGCTCGGCGGCGTCTGCCTCAACGTCGGCTGTATCCCGTCCAAGGCATTGCTCCACACCGCCGCGGTTATAGACGAAGCCAAAGCCATGGCCGCGCACGGCATTACCTTCGGTCCACCCCAAATCGAACTCTCGGCCCTGCGAACGCACAAGGACAAGGTCGTCAGCAAACTCACGACGGGCCTCGCGGCAATGGCCAAAGCCCGTAAGGTCAATGTCATCACCGGAACTGGTTGCTTTCTCGATCCCAACCACGTCGAGGTCGAACTGACCGACGGTTCCGGCAAAAAAGTCGTCCGCTTCGAAAAGGCAATTATCGCTGCCGGCTCTGAAGCAGTGAAACTTCCCTTTATCCCTGAAGATCCGCGCATCGTTGATTCAACAGGCGCGCTAGAGCTCCGGCAGATTCCAAAGAAAATGCTGGTCATTGGCGGCGGTATCATCGGCCTGGAGATGGCCACGGTTTATTCCACGCTCGGCACGCGCCTGGATTGTGTCGAGATGCTCGACGGCTTGATGCCGGGCGCAGACCGCGACCTCGTCAAGGTTTGGGAGAGGGTCAACGCACCCCGCTTCGACAACATCATGCTGAAGACCAAAACAACTGCGGTCGAAGCAAAGGACGACGGCATCTACGTCACTTTCGAAGGCGAAAAGGCACCCACTGAACCGCAGCGCTACGACATGGTCCTGGTCGCCGTCGGCCGCTCACCGAACGGCCGCTTGATCGATGCCGACAAAGCCGGCATCGCCGTCACCGACCGCGGCTTCATTCCCGCCGACAAACAGATGCGCACCAACATCGCGCATATCTACGCCATCGGCGACATCGTCGGACAACCGATGCTGGCGCATAAAGCCGTTCACGAAGGACACGTTGCCGCAGAGGCCGCCGCCGGCAAGAAGAGCGTCTTTGACGCCCGCCAAATACCCTCGGTCGCATACACCGATCCGGAAATAGCCTGGGCCGGCCTCACCGAGACGGAGGCAAAAGCCAAGGGCATCAAATTCGGAAAATCCGTTTTCCCGTGGGCGGCGTCGGGACGAGCCATCGCCAATGGCCGCGACGAAGGTTTCACCAAGCTGCTGTTTGATGATGAAACCCACCGTTGTATCGGCGGCGGGATTGTCGGCACGCACGCCGGAGATCTCATCGGTGAAGTCTGCTTAGCTGTGGAGATGGGCGCCGATCCCGTCGATATCGGAAAGACGATTCACCCGCACCCAACGCTGGCTGAATCTGTCGGCATGGCTGCCGAGGTTTTTGAGGGCGTCTGCACTGACCTACCGCCACCACGTCGGCGTTAACCGCAACGGCGCCGAGTTCCGAAAAAGACCACACAATAAGCTCCCCGTCAGCACGGTGGATAGAGGAAGGTCAACCGCGCCCATATGGTGACACGGTAAACTTTCCAACGCTTAGTTTAGCATCTTGCACTAAGGTGCCTTGCATGGCGCTATGCTGCACTCCACAACAGGCACTGCAAATACTTTAAACGTTAACAAATTTTGGGCCTCAATCTCGATGTCAATCTTGGTCACGGGCGGAGCAGGCTACATCGGTAGTCATATGGTCCTGGAACTCATCGGCGCTGGCGAAAAAGTCGTTGTCGTCGACAACCTGTCGACGGGCTTTCGCTGGGCGGTCCACGAAGATGCTACTCTTGTCGTCGGTGACATTGGTGATGCGGGTCTAGTTAAGCGGGTCATCGCCGAACATGATGTTTCCGCTATTGTACATTTCGCCGGGTCCATCGTAGTACCGGAGTCCGTCGCCGATCCGCTCGGCTATTACGACAACAACACCGTGAAATCCCGCTCCTTAATTGCAACGGCAATCGAGAGTGCCGTCCGCCATTTTATCTTCTCCTCAACGGCCGCAGTCTACGGCAACCCAGCCGAAAACCCGGTTTCCGAGAACGCAGTACTCCAGCCGATGTCACCATACGGCCGCTCGAAGCTGATGACCGAGTGGATGCTGGCCGACGCTGCGCACGCTCACGATTTCAATTACGTCGCCTTACGCTACTTCAACGTCGCCGGCGCAGATCCCGAAGGCCGCAGCGGACAGTCGACACCGCGTGCAACGCACCTCATTAAGGTCGCCTGCGAAGCAGCGCTCGGCAAACGTTCTCATATGCAGGTTTTCGGCACCGACTACCCAACTCCGGACGGCACCTGCATCCGCGATTACATCCACGTCACCGATCTCGCCCGTGCCCACCTGGAAGCTCTAGAGTATCTTCGCGAGAAGGACAGTTCGAACATTTTCAACTGCGGCTACTCGAAAGGTTATTCCGTGTTAGAAGTCGTCGAGGCCGTCAAACGCGTTTCCAGTGTCGGCCTTAATGTACGTTTAGCAGAACGCCGTCCTGGTGATCCCGCCGCCATCGTCGCCGCCTCGACCAAAATTAGGCGGACACTGGGCTGGACGCCTCAGCATGATGATCTTGATAAGATCGTCAGCCAGGCCCTGAACTGGGAAAAACGCCTCGGCTCGCTCAAAGGGTAGAGATTCGATCATTCAATCTGCTTGAGAACTCATGGCGCAGCGGCGCGGTGTGAACAAACTTGAGCCGGCCTCATGGTCGGCTGAACACAACACGGGTAACCCGCCATTTACGATCACTGCGGGGCATGCCTCGAAGCGGTCCACTCGCCATTAAAAACGCTGGTTTGGCACATTAACTGGCAGAAACTCGACACCCGAGCGCTGCACCGGCTGCGGGTATAGCCGCATCAGCTTGAGAACCTCTTGCGGCATGCCGGTTTTTATCGGCAGCCCAAGATGCGCCGCCTCCTTCGCTGTCAATGCGTAATCGTGTGTCCAATGTCCGCCGGCGAGTTTTTCTGCAAGCACCTCAGCTGCGGCAACCTCCATACGCGGTGTCAAAATCTCCACCGCGCCGCGCTTGACTTGATCCAACGCCTTCTCACTCACATCGGCCAGTACGTGGGTCAGATCAAACACATCGGCCGCAGGCTTGGCGTTACGTGCGTGCAGGATGCTGGCAGCAGGCAGCCCCATGATCTGCGGATCGATTGGACCGAGAACGGAAAACTCGCCTAGCACGATTTCATCGGCCGCCAGAGCGATGAGTGTCCCGCCTGACATTGCGTAGACTGGCACGAAAACAGTAACTTTCGCCGGATGCGCTTCAACCGCACGGGCAATCTGCATCGCTGCCAAAACAAGTCCACCGGGTGTGTGAACGATCAGATCGATCGGGCGATCCTTTGGTGTCTCCTTGATCGCAGCGATGATTGTCTGTGCGTCCTCCAGGTCGATATGGCGAGCGACAGAAAAGCCAAACAGACTTCGCTGTTCCTGACGGTGAATCATGGTGATCACGCGGCTGCCGTGGGAATCTTCAATAGTCCGGATAGCTTTCTCACGCTCATAGGCAAACCAGCGTCCCATCAGGATCGGCTGCAATGCCATCGCCGCGAACGCCAGGATAAGAAGGGTTGATAAATCAAATGCCATGCTAACTACTCAACAAACGCAAGGCCCGGCATCACTGCCACGCAACCGAGCCTTGACTGGAAAAATTATGTGAGGCTGCATTGACCTCGAAAGCGCACACCAAAAAATGGTTCCGTATTCAGCCTTCTGTCGTGCCAGACACCTGCACGTTGGAGGCTTGTACTATGAATGTTACAAAACGTAGCGCAAGCCAAGATCCAGTGTGCGGGAGGGGCTCACACGAATTCTAAGGCACCTCGGACGATCGCAGCCGACTTCTTTAGAGATGTCCTGTTTCAAGTTGATCTCGGACCGCTCAAACGCCACAGTCCAGAAGTGACTTTCTAGAACCGACCAGCCTGTCCCGAACGCGCAGAAAGGACTACCCACATTGGAGTTCCATCGTGGCCGCCTTGTT
>DAOUZE010000514.1 GCA_030665765.1 Filomicrobium sp. | reverse complement strand
TTCGCTGCACTGTGCAAGGAATTGAAGCCCGAAGCGATCATCGCCACCAATACCTCGTCGATTTCCGTCACGCGGCTGGCGTCAATCACGGACCGCCCGGAACGCTTCATCGGCATGCACTTTATGAATCCGGTGCCTTTGATGGAGCTCGTTGAGCTGATCCGTGGCATCGCCACGGAGGACGACACCTTCGAAACAAGCCGCGCGTTTGTTCATTCTCTGGGTAAAACGACGGCCGTATCAGAGGACTTTCCAGCCTTCATCGTCAATCGCATCCTACTGCCGATGATCAACGAGGCCGTCTATACTCTCTATGAGGGTGTCGGCACCGTGGAGTCGATCGACAAAGCCATGAAGCTTGGTGCCAACCATCCCATGGGGCCGTTGGAACTCGCCGACTTCATTGGACTCGATACTTGCCTCTCCGTGATGCAGGTGCTTTACGAAGGCCTCGCCGACTCCAAATACCGCCCATGCCCGCTTCTGGTGAAGTACGTCGAGGCCGGTTGGCTCGGCCGCAAAACAAACCGTGGATTCTACGACTACCGCGGAGAACATCCGGTTCCGACCCGATAACGGGTAACGGACACATGGCAGGTGATCGGGCGGCATCTGCCGCCCCTTTTCATTTTGGGGACAACAAATGGCTGACATATCTAAGGTCGCAGTCGTCACAGGCGCTGGAACCGGCATAGGACGGGCTGTCGCGTTGGCGCTGCAGGGCGACGGCTACAATGTTGTTCTCGCTGGCCGCCACCGCTCCAAACTTGAAGATACTATTGCTCAGGCGAAGACCGGCGCCGGTGAAATGCGCGCGGTTCCAACCGACGTTTCCGATCCTCTGGCCGTCAAGGCGCTCTTCCATGCCGCCGACCAGGCCTACGGTCGCGTCGATGTTCTTTTCAACAATGCCGGCATCAGCGCGCCTCCAAAGCCGATGGAGGAAGTGACCCTCGAGGAGTGGCGTAAGGTGGTTAATGTCAACCTGACCGGCGTTTTCTTATGCTGTCAGGAAGCGATCCGCTTGATGAAGGCGCAAGACCCGCAAGGTGGCCGCATTATCAACAACGGCTCGATTTCGGCGCATTCACCGCGCCCGATGTCGGGGCCATACACGTCGACAAAGCACGCCATCACTGGGCTGACGAAGTCGATCGCGCTCGACGGGCGTGCACACAATATCGCTTGCTCGCAGATCGATGTTGGCAACGCGGCGACGGAAATGACCGAGAGCTTCGCGAAGGGGATCCTGCAACCCGACGGTGAGATTAGACCCGAACCGCGCATGGATGTTGCCCATGTGGCCGGCGCGGTCCTCTACATGGCTAACCTTCCGCTTGAATCGAACGTGCTGAATATGACGATCAAGGCCACCACCAGGCCCTTCGAAGGCCGCGGCTGAGGCCGTCTCGTTAAGCGGTGCAATAATTGGCATCGCTAAACGGACAGTGCTTCTCCCTGCGTCAATCAGAATAAAGTCGTTCAGCCCGACGCAAGCACGGCATGATCTCCGTGGCCAGCAACTAAGAATCGCTAGCCGGATAACACCTATTACGCCGGCGCGATCCGAATGCCAACGGCCACCGCACATTGAAGGGTCGAGTTACTTAGATAGCTTCGCTGATGCGCGCGAAGAAACCGCCAGGCGCGAGAGGCAGTTCTCCACGACATCTGAACCGCTGCGGCATTCGACGACGTCGTTAACAAGAAACGCCCCGATTTCGTCGCACTTGACCTTTCCAAGCTCAAAGAGCTTTACGATCCGCTTTTGTTTTCGAAGCGGCGCAAGGTCGACAAAAAAGCGCTGATCGATAATGTCGTCGGTACGGAACAGCACGAGATCGAGCTTCAAAGTATCGAATTCGGTTTCAGTTTCGTTGTTAACGACTACGTAGATCCGGCAACCAGAGTCGATCGTCTCTAGTTTGTTCAGCTCAACCGAGATCGGC
>DAOUZE010000082.1 GCA_030665765.1 Filomicrobium sp. | reverse complement strand
TCCTTGACCGCGGCCGCCCAGCGTGGCCGCGATAAGTTGGCCATGTAGCGCGCGCGTCGAACCCGCCAGGAGATGCTTCGAGAGATCTGGGTGAGTGTCGGGTTTTGTGCCGCAGCGAAGATCAGTTCGTGAATCTCTTGGTTGGTGCGAAAGTATCCGCTGAGGTCGCCAGCCTTGTGCTTGGCCTCAAGTTCCGTCTGGAGGGCTTGTGCGCGTTTGATCTCAGCGTCGGTTGCATGCCGGCAGGCAAGCTCACCAGCGAGCGCTTCCAGGGCGCCCATGACCGGAAAGATTTGCTCCAGTTCTTCGTTCGTGAATTCCGTGACCGAGGCGCCGCGATGCGGTGTCAATTGCACCAGACCCTCCGTAGCGAGCAGCTTGAGTGCCTCGCGCAAGGGCGTTCGCGAAACGGCAAACTGGGCGCAAAGATCCTTCTCCGAGATTTTCGAGCCCGGTTCTAACGCGCATTCAATAATCAGTTGCCGCAAGTGTTCGGCGAGTTCCTCATGTAAGGGGCGCCGAGCGATTGGGGCGGGGATCAAACCGTCCTTCATCGTCGTCCTTTATTACCTTCAGAATGCATCGGTTGCCTCCAGTAAGACCCGGGAGACGTGTACGGCCTCGCGTTTCGCGCCGTCGGTAATCTGGTGGCGGCATGATGTACCATCGGCGATTATTATCGTGTCGCCGTCGGCCTGCCGAATACGCGGTAACAAGCTCAATTCCGCCATGGCCTTGGAAACTTCGAGTGTTTCCGCTTGGTATCCAAACGCGCCCGCCATACCGCAACAGCTCGACTCAATCAGCTCAACGTCGAGTCGGGGAACGAGCTGGAGAGTCTTTTCGATTGGCGTGACTGCATTGAATGCCTTCTGATGGCAGTGGCCGTGTAATAGCGCTTTGCTGGCCTTGATGGGCCTGAATGCCAGTGAGATCTCGCCGGCTTCCTGTTTGAGTGCAATGAACTCTTCGAGCAACAGAACACGCTCGCCGAGTTCCGCGCTCCATTCGTTGCCGAGCAGGACGGGGGCTTCATCTCGGAACGTCAAAACGCATGAAGGCTCCAGACCCACGACAAAGGCGCCTCTTTCCAGTGCCGGGCGAATGGCTGCAACTGTTCGCAGCATCTCCGCTTTCGCCTGCTCGGCTAGGCCTGCTGCAAGAAATGTCCGCCCGCAACACAGGGGTCGCGCGGTTTTGGATGATGCGGCAGGTGCAACTGCCAACCCAGTCCGGCGCAAGACCGTCTCGGCGGCACGCAAGTTCTCGGGTTCGAAATAGCGGTTGAAGGTGTCGGCGAAGAGAAGGACGTCTGCGCTTTCCGGGGTGATGCCGATGGAAGAAAAACGATACGGTTCTCTCGACCACTTCGGCAGGCTGCGGGAGGCCGCCAGACCGAGTGCGGCTTGCGTCAGCCATGCCGCGCCGGGGAGGCCATCGCGGAGGTTCGGCAGCCAGGGTACTCTGGCGGCTAAGGGCGCGTAGTGCGGCAGATAGGCCACCATCCGGTCGCGCAGGGAAATGCCATTCTTAGCAGCCCTGGCGGCCAGTACCTCGATCTTCATTTTCGCCATGTCGACGCCGGTTGGGCATTCGCGTCGGCATGCCTTGCAGGATACACATAGCGACAACGCTTGCGAAACTTCATCGCTGGTATAGGCATCGGGGCCAAGCTGACCGGAAATCGCAAGCCGTAAAGTGTTCGCGCGCCCACGGGTAAGGTCGCGCTCGTCGCGTGTCACACGATAGGATGGGCACATTGCCCCGTCCTTCAGCTTGCGGCAAGCGCCATTGTTGTTGCACATCTCAACGGCACCTTGAAAGCCGCGGCCAGCGCCCGAGTAACCTGGCCAGTCAAACACGGTCTTTATTTCGGTGACGGCGTAATCTGGTCCGTAACGCATGACGCGCTGGTCGTCCATGCGTGGGCTGCGAACGATCTTGCCGGGATTGAACAAGCCCTCGGGGTCCATCCGGTCCTTCACCCAGGTGAAGTTTTCGACCATGCGTTGGCCAAACATCTTGCTGTGAAACTCTGAGCGCACGATGCCATCGCCATGCTCACCGGAGTGCGACCCCCGGTAGCTCTTGACCAGATCAAAGGCCTCTTCCGCAATTGCCCGCAGGGCTTTGCGGTCGGTGTCAAGTTTGAGGTTCAGAACAGGGCGAACGTGCAGCGTACCGACCGACGCATGGGCATACCAGGTTCCGTCGGTGCCGTGCTTTTTGAATATTCCGGTGAGCCTGTCTGTGTATTCGGCGAGGTCCTCAAGCTGGACGGCGCAGTCTTCGACGAAGGACACTGGTTTTCCGTCAGATTTCATCGACATCATGATGTTGAGGCCCTGCTTGCGGACCTCGATGATTTGCTTTTGGAATGTGGGGTCGATGGCTTCGACAACGCCGCCTTCCTTTTTACCGGGGTCGCCCCAGCGGAAACCGAGATCTGCCATCACGCCATGCAAGCTGGCGAGCCGGCGCAGGTTTTCACTTTGATCGTCTTCGGCGAACTCGACAATGAGTAGCGCGGCGGGTTCTCCACGGACAAAGGAATCGACAATTGGCCGGAACATGGCGATGCCACGGCCCAGTTCGATCATGTTGCGGTCCACGAGTTCGACAGCCGTCGGGTCGAGTTTGACGAGGTGCTGGGCTGCGTCCATGGCCTCGTAAAACGTCGGGAAATGACAGACGCCAAGGACTTTATTGTGAAGGATGGGAGAGAGCTTCAGGGTAATTTTTTCACTGAACGCAAGCGTTCCTTCGGACCCGACGAGCAGGTGGGCCAAGTTGTTGCCGGCGGCGTTGGGTAGTAGTGCGTCGACATTATAGCCACCGACGCGACGCAACACTTGCGGAAAGCGATGTCTGATCTCGTCGGCCTCGCGTTCTCCGAGCGCCAATAGATCGCGGTACAACTCCTGTACAGCACCGGTCTCGTTGACGCCACGCAGGTCGCTTGCGACATCGCCGAACCGGGCCCTGGCACCGTCGGCTAGGATCGCATCGATAGCCAATACGTTATCGCGTGACATTCCGTAACGTATCGAACGTGAGCCGCAGGAGTTGTTGGCTGTCATGCCACCGATCGTCGCGCGCGAAGAGGTGGAGACATCGACGGGATACCAGAGTCCGTCGGCCTTGAGTCTGTCATTAAGGTGGTCGAGTACGAGGCCTGGCTCGACAACTGCGGTTTTTGCCTCCGCGTCGACTTCAAGCAGTTTGTTGATGTGTTTTGAAAGGTCGATGACGATCGCGCGGTTTACGGTTTGTCCGCATTGCGAGGTGCCACCGCCGCGAGGCAATACAGGTACGCCTTCTTCGCGCGCGATCTGCATCGTTGCGACGATGTCGTCTATTGAGTCCGGTACGACGACCCCGATCGGCATCATTTGGTAGACCGACGCGTCAGTCGCATAGCGACCCCGGCTGGCGGAATCGAGCATGACCTGACCGGAAATCGCGCTGTCGAGCCGCTGTCCGATGTCGGTAAGATGTTGCTCGTTCAACTCGGCCACACGTTGTCCTCCATGGTGCAACGCAGCTACGATTCCCGATTGACAACCGACCTACCGTCAATTTGTATTCAAAATACATAGTAAAAAATTCATGACCCTGACAAGGGCATTCTCGCCCCATCTTCACAGCCCAGGCCGTCAATTGGGAGGCGTTCTGAAGTGTTTAAGTCTGGTCGTCACTTTCTCCAAATTCCTGGACCGAGCAATGTCCCGGACCGCATCTTGCGGGCCATCGATATGCCGACGATGGACCATCGCGGTCCGGCTTTCGGCGACGTTGGTCATCAGGCCATCACTGGCATGAAAGCCGTTTTTAAAACCGAACAGCAGGTTGTCATATTTCCGGCTTCCGGAACCGGTGCTTGGGAAGCCGCGCTGGTCAATACACTGTCGCCCGGCGACCGTGTGCTAATGTATGAGACCGGGCATTTCGCAACATTGTGGCGCACACTTGCTGAATCCATTGGGCTGAGGCCTGAGTTTATCGCCGGCGATTGGCGCGGCGGTGCGGATCCTGTGGCAATTGAAGAGCGTTTGAAATCCGATACCAGCCACGAGATCAAAGCGGTTTGCGTTGTTCATAACGAGACCTCGACGGGATCGATGACGCAGGTGGCGGAAATCCGCAAGGCGATCGACAGTGCCGGCCACCCGGCGCTATTGATGGTCGATTCCATCTCTGGGCTTGCTTCGATCGACTTCCGGTTTGACGAATGGGGGGTCGATGTCGCGATTAGCGGCTCGCAAAAAGGTTTGATGCTGCCTCCTGGATTGTCGTTCAATGCTATTAGCGCCAAGGCGGTTGCGGCTGCGAAGAAGGCTCAGCTGCCGCGGTCCTATTGGGACTGGGACGCAATGAGAGGCCCAAATGAGAAAGGATATTTCCCCTACACGCCTGCTACCAACATGCTGTACGGTCTTAATGAGGCCATCGCGATGCTGATGGAGGAGGGCCTTGAAAACGTCTTTGCCAGGCACGCACGTTTTGGTGAGGCTGCTCGCCAGGCCGTGCGAACTTGGGGTCTTGAGATCCTTTGCAGCAATCCGAAGCACTTTTCAAACGTTCTGACGGCCGTGATTTTACCTGATGGGCATAGTGCCGATGCGTTTCGGAGGACGACGTTGGATCATTTTGATATGTCGTTGGGCAATGGATTATCGAAGGTTGCCGACCGCGTGTTCCGTATCGGTCATCTTGGTAACTTCAACGATTTGATGCTTATGGGCACGTTGTCGGGTGTTGAAATGGGGTTGAAAATTTCTGGCGTTCCGCACAATCGTGGCGGTGTCCAGATAGCCATGGACAGCCTGACAAACTCAGCGACCGCTGCTGCTGCAGCCGCCGAGTAAGGAAGATACGAACCAAAAAAAGCAAATCACAAACAATCTCGAACCCTTCTGGGAGGAAGAAAGAATGAAGCGCTCTTATCTTGTTGCCGCAGCAGCAACCGCCATAATGGTCGCCAGTCCGGCACTTGCCGACAAGCTGACCTTGAAGTTCGGTCACGTCGGCAAGCCAGGCTCACTGTTCGAAGCCAGCGTCAACGCTTTCGCGACTTGCGCCAACAAGGCGCTCGGCGACAAGGCCGAAGTGCAAACGTTTGGCTCCTCGCAGCTGGGTAAGGACAAAGAGCTGCTGCAGAAGCTGAAGCTCGGCCAGATAACCTTCGCGTTGCCATCTTCGGTTATGTCATCGGTGTCCGAGGTGTTCGGTGTCTTTGAGATGCCATACATCATAAAGGATCGCGATCATATGCGCCGGGTTCAGAAGGCGCTGATGGACTCGACCTTCCAGCCTGCCGTCGAGGCCAAGGGTTACCGCATTATCGGTTTGTTCGAAAACGGCTTCCGCCATATCACCAACAACACGCGTCCGGTCAACACGCCGAAGGACCTGGCCGGTATCAAGTTGCGCACTCCGAAGGGGGCGTGGCGTGTGAAGATGTTCAAACTCTATGGGGCTAACCCGACGCCGATGGCGTTCTCGGAAGTGTTTACTGCGCTCAAGACCAATGTGATCGACGGCCAGGAAAACCCATATGCTCAGATCGCTTCGGCTAAGTTCCAAGAAGTGCAAAAATATTTGTCGATCACCGGCCACGTCTACACGCCGGCTTACGTTCTGACTTCGGCCAAGCACTTCGCCAAGCTGCCTAAAGACGTGCAGGCGGCACTTGAGAAATGCGGAGCGGAAACGCAGGACTTCGTTTACGACACGGCAGCCCAGTTGGAAGTCGATCTGCTGAAGGTGATCAAGGACGCCGGCGTTGAGGTCAATGAAGCGGACAAAGCGGCGTTCATCGAAGCTTCAAAGCCGATCTATGATGAGTTCTCGAAGAGCTACTCGGGCGGTGAGGCACTGGTCGACCAGGTGCAGAGCCTGGCAAAAGGCTCGTAGGACAGATCAACGGATCTGGATCGTGGGGGGCATCGTGCCTCCCGCGATCTTTAACCAGAACCAAGCTTTACCCCATGCCCGGTTTCACGCCCGAGCGTCGTCAGGAGCGTGTGATGATCTCGGCTCTTAAGCATCGGCTTGAGAAAATCCTCGAATGGGTGATCATCATTTTGATGATTACCCTAACCATCGTCGTCATCGTGGCGGTCCTCTTTCGCCTCATGGGGGATTCGTTATCCTGGTACGACGAAGTCGCCGCGATCCAATTGTCGTGGATCACGTACTACGGCAGCGCGTTGGCGGCGCTGAAACGCCGGCACATAGGTTTCGATTCGGTGCTGTTGGCGATCCCGATGCCAATGCGGATGGTGGCGCTCGTGTTCTCGGAGCTAATCGTCATCGGTTTCTTCGTACTGCTGACTGTCACGGGTATGCAAGTCATCGAGGTTTTGGAAGGTGACATGCTCGTGTCACTGACCTGGGTGCCGGTGCAGTTCACGCAATCGGTTATTCCCATCGGCGCGGCGTTGTTCATCATTTGCGAGCTCATTTCGCTGCCCGAATACTGGCGGATGACGGCCAGCGGCAAATCCTTGGAGCACGCCGAGATCGAGGAAGAAGTCGAGACTGAATTGAAGAAAGCGGAGGCGCGTTGAGCGATGTTGATGCTCGCGATTTTTCTGGCGCTTCTGACAATGATCTGTCTCAACATGCCGATCGCCGTGGCGCTTGCTGTGTCGGGGGTGATTGGTCTTCTGGCCACCGAGGGCTTGGACAGCCTGCCGACGGTGGCGCTGGATATGTACGATGGCTCCACGAAGTTTTCTTTGATCGCGATACCCATGTTTGTGCTCGCCGGTGCCATTATGAATGCGGGCGGCGTTACCGACCGTTTGATCAACTTCGTATCGGCATTGATTGGCTTCGTGCGTGGCGGTCTCGCCATGGTCAATATCGGTGTGTCGCTGTTCTTTGCGGAGATCTCCGGATCGGCTGTTGCCGATGTCGCTGCGTTGGGTTCCGTTCTCATTCCGCAGATGAAGAAACGAGGCTACTCCGCACCTTTCGCGGCGGCGGTGACGTCGTCCTCCGCCTCGTTGGCGATCATCATTCCGCCGTCAATTCCGATGATTCTTTATGGCACCTCGGCGAATGCTTCAGTAGAGCAGCTTTTTGTCGCTGGATTTGTGCCCGGCTTCCTAGGTGCGATGGGATTAATGGGTGTCGCTTACCTTTTTGCCCTGCGCTACAACCTGCCGGTTGAGGAAGCTTTCAATGTACCGAAGCTGCGTGCGACGTTCATTGACGCGTTGCCAGCGTTCAGCCTGCCGGTCATCATTCTTGGCGGAATTTTTGGAGGTTTCGTCACGGCAACGGAGGCTGCCGGTCTGGCCGTGATCGCCGCGATTCTGGTCGGGCTGTGGTATAGCGAAATGGACTTCAAGCATCTGAAGCGTGCGATGCTGGACGGCGGCATGCAGACTGCGGTGGTGATGCTGCTGGTCGCTGCATCGGTGTTGATGGGCGGGTTCCTGACGCGGGCTCAAGTGCCCCAGCAGCTAGCGCAAGGGATCTTGGATCTGACTTCGAACAAGTACCTGATCCTGCTGATCTTGAACTTCTTCTTCCTTGTCATAGGGTTCTTTTTGCACTCCGCGGCGGCGATTATTCTGGTTGTGCCGATTGTAATCCCGTTGATCAATGCAGCGGGTATCGATCCGGTCCACTTCGGCATCGTCGTGACTTTGAACCTGGCAATCGGACAGCAGACGCCGCCGGTCGCAAGCGTTCTGATCACATCGTGTGCCGTTGCCCGCGCTAATATCTGGGAAGTTTCCAAGATCAACGTCTACTTCGTTGCGGTCCTGTTGGTTGTCCTGATCATTTGTACGTATATTCCGATCGTTCCCATGTTCCTGGTTGAATACCTGTACCGCTAGAAGAGGAACGGTCGCTGAGCTGGTGGGATCTGGGCTCGCCAGACTCACACCGGTCAAGCGGACACTTGGGCCAGAGGTGGAACTGCCGGCAATGGTTTGCCATGCTCACTATCGATCGGTGCCGCACCGAAGAGCAGTGTGAGGGCGACATGACCAACAACAGTGAATTGACGATTCCGACTTTTGAAGATGTCATCGCGGCGCATCGGCGTATTGCCCCTTACATCCACCGAACGCCGGTTCTGACATCCAGCTATCTGGATGAGCTCACCGGCGCGCAACTGTTCTTCAAGTGTGAAAACTTCCAGAAGGCCGGCGCCTTCAAGGCGCGCGGCGCGTCAAACGCGGTGTTCGGGTTGAGCCAAGAGCAGGCGGCAAAGGGTGTTGCAACGCATTCTTCGGGCAACCACGCGTTGTCACTTGCTTATGCGGCAGGCCGGCGCGGCATTCCCTGTACGGCCGTCATGCCCCATACGGCCCCGCAGGCCAAGAAAGATGCTGTGTGCGGGTACGGTGGGAAGATCGTCACGAGCGAACCGTCCATATCATCGCGTGAAACGATCCTGGCAGAAGTCTTGGCAGAAGGCGGAGCCGAATTCGTTCATCCCTATAACGATCCGCGGGTGATCGCAGGACAGGCCACGTGTTCGCGTGAACTCAACGAGCAGGTCGATATGCTCGACGCGGTGATCGCTCCAATCGGCGGTGGCGGAATGATCTCGGGCACCTGCCTGACGCTATCCAACCTCGCGCCGAAGGTAAAGATCTACGCGGCGGAGCCGAACAACGCGGACGATGCTTGTCGCTCATTCAAGGCAGGATGCATCATTGCCGATGATGCTCCGCAGACCGTGGCCGATGGGCTGAAGGTGCCGCTTAAGGAGCTAACCTGGCACTTCGTGTCCAACTACGTCACGGATATCTTGACCGCGACTGAAGACGAAATCATCGCCGCAATGAAACTCACCTGGCAGCGGATGAAGATCGTTATCGAGCCAAGTTGTGCCGTTCCGTTGGCGACCATCCTGAAGAACCGCGAAGTTTTTGCAGATAAGCGTGTAGGCGTGATTTTGACCGGCGGCAATGTCGATTTAGATAGACTTCCTTGGGTCAAGGGCTGAGGAGATACCGTCGTGAACACCTCATTCGAAAACCTTGAGGTGGGCTATGACAGCCCCGCCGTTCCCGGCATGGATGTGGCCGATGTTCAAACGCCGTGTCTCGTGGTCGACCTTGATGCGCTGGAGCGTAACATCGCTCGGATGCAGACATTCGCGGATGAGATGGGCGTGCGGTTACGTGTTCACGGTAAGATGCACAAGTGCGCAGAACTTGCCCACAAGCAGATCGCGGCAGGCGCCTGCGGCATCTGCTGTCAGAAGGTCAGCGAGGCGGAATCGTTTGTCCGCGCCGGCATCAAAGATGTACTGATATCAAATCAGGTTTGTGAAGCCGCCAAGGTCGACCGCTTGGCAAAGCTGGCGGGAACGGCCCGAATTATCGTCTGTGTTGATGATGCCGCCAATATCGCAGACCTTTCGACTGCCGCGCAAAAACAAGGTTCGACGATTGAGGTCCTGGTGGAGATCGACTGCGGTGCTGGGCGCTGCGGTGTGCGCTACGGTCAACCGGTCGTTGATCTGGCCAAGGCCATTGAAGCGGCAGCTTGTCTGACGTTCTCGGGTCTTCAGGGCTATCAGGGGCCCGCACAACATATTTACGGATATCGAGAACGCAAAGCCACGATCGGCGAGGCGATCCGGCAAGTGCGGAAGACAGTCGAACTGCTGAAAGGCGAAGGGCTCGAGTGCGCGATCGTTGGGGGTGGTGGCACGGGGTCATACTACTTCGAAGGCGCGTCCGGCGTTTACAACGAATTGCAGTGCGGTTCATACGCATTCATGGATGCAGAATACCAGCGCGTGAAAGGTGAAGACGGAACGTTCATTTCAGAATTTGAGAACGCGCTCTTTATTCTCACGTCGGTGATGAGTCACGCTAAGCCGGGCAAGGCTATTTGTGATGCGGGTCTCAAGGTGTTGTCGGTCGATAGCGGTTTGCCAGTCATCTTCGGGCGCAATGACGTCACCTACGTCAAATGTTCGGATGAACATGGGGAGATCGCGGATCCGAATGGCGACTTGCGGATCAACGACAAGCTGAAGCTCATCCCAGGCCATATCGATCCCACATGCAATTTGCACGACTGGTATGTCTGCGTGCGCGAAGGCAAGGTGGAGACGCTGTGGTCCGTGACGGCACGTGGTAAAGCTTACTGACCGACTGTCGTGCGAGCGGGTCGCCCTCGAAAGGTTGATCGAAGCATTCTATTGGCGAAATGCAAAGCCACCTCGGGTCGCGTTGGACCGCGCGTGCCGCAATGCCTCATCGAGATCCGTCACGTTGGCTTGTTCGAAGCTGGCCGGCACAAGGTTTGGGCTGGGCGTCTGGACTGGGTTTCGAGCTGTGGCCTGAGGATCGCCACCGGAGTCCCAGCACTTGCTATTGCTGTGCGGCACACACAATATGCCGGCCATGGCCGGGCAGACCCTTCATATCCTGATTATCGACAACAATCGGCTTCGCGCTTCAATTATCGAGGAGGGGCTGAGTGATGGCGGAAGAGTCCGCGTCACGGTGCTCGATGAGACCGCGCAATTGTTGCGGCGGATCGTCGAGATCGATCCGGACGTCATTTTCATCGACTTGGAGAATCCGAACCGTGACGTCCTCGAGCACATGTTCGAGGTATCCCGGGCGGTCAAGCGGCCGATCGCCATGTTTGTCGATCAAAGCGACCAAGCTTCGATCGAGGCGGCCATCGATGCAGGCGTTTCGGCCTACGTTGTCGACGGACTGAAGAAGGAACGGGTGCGCCCCATCCTCGATACGGCCATCAGTCGCTTTAACGCTTTTGAGCGTCTCAAGCGGGAACTGGAGGAGGCCAAAACCCAACTGGCGGACCGTAAGGTCATCGAACGCGCAAAGACCTTATTGATGCAGACACGCGGCCTGGCGGAGCCAGAGGCTTACGCGCTATTGCGAAAGACCGCGATGAATCAGAACCGACGCATCGCCGAGATCGCAGAAAGCCTCGTGCTCGCCGCGGGATTGCTTGGCGGGGGGGAAGGCAAATGACTTCATCGACGTGCGAGGTTCGCGCTGGGTTCATGCCGCTTGTTGATTGTGCGCCATTGGTTATTGCGCGCGAACTTGGCTTTGCTGAACAGGAAGGCATCGAACTGCAGCTGGTAAGGGAAACCTCCTGGGCGACGATACGAGACCGTCTGGCGGTGTCCCATCTCGATGTAGCCCATATTCTGGCGCCCATGCCGGTGGCTGCAAATCTCGCGCTTGGTCCGTTGCAGATCCGGATGCTCGTGCCGATGGCGCTGGGGACTGGCGCCAACTCAGTGACCGTCTCGCGCGAGCTCTGGCAAGGGTTGAGCCAGTACCTGGATGTGGCAGACTTCGATGCCGTAAATGCGCTCCGTGCCTTGGGCCGGGTGGTGAGGAAACGCGAAGCCCAGTCTCTCCCGTGCCTTTCATTGGGCGTCGTTCACCCTTACTCTGCGCACCACTATGAACTGGCTTACTGGCTCGCGTCGGCGAGTTTAATACCTGGGGCAGCGATCGACCTTGTTGTCATTCCGCCACCACTGATGCCGGTGGCGCTCGCCAGCGGGCATATCGATGGTTTCTGCGCTGGAGAACCTTGGGGAACCGTTGCGGCGACGGATGGCAATGGCGTCATCCTCACTACCAATTCCCAGATCTGGCAGAACAGTCCGGAAAAGGTTCTGGGAGTTCGCGAAGACTGGGCGGAGACGCATGGGGACGGCGTTTCGAGGTTGGTCCGGGCTCTCTACCGGTCCGCCGAATGGTGTGATGCCATTGGCAACCAAGAGGAGCTTGCGACGATCCTGGCGGACGACCGGTATGTTGGACAAAAAACTGAGCAAATCCGGCCATGCCTTGCGCGCCGGCTGAAAACCGCGGACGGCGAATTGCTGCCGGTTGAGGGCTTTTTGAATTTCGCATCGAAGGCGGCCACCTTCCCGTGGACCAGTCACGCGCTGTGGTTCTTTAGCCAGATGGTTCGCTGGGGACAGGTATCGTTCAGTCAGCAAGGGGTTGAGATCGCACGCGGCACTTACCGCCCCGACCTTTACCGCGCCGCACTTGAGCCACTCGGTATCGAGATCCCGTCGGCTAACGCGAAGGTCGAAGGCGCGTTGAAGATCGAAACTCCTGCCGGATCCGCGCTCGGCCAGTTGCGGCTCGGACCCGACACTTTCTTTGATGGTGAGGTCTTCGATCCTGATCGTTTGGAGGCGTATCTTGAAGGCTTCAAGGCCAATGATTCGTTATAGCGACAATGATCCCCGATTGGGTCATGAATTATTACGCTGCATTGCACAAACGAGCGCCACGCGCCTTCAGATTAGGCAGAAACCGCATTCGGTAAGGCACCGTGAAAATTCCTGAAAATTATCCCAAGTTTATGAGTTTATAGGATTTTTTTAATCCAACTCGTTTGGCACGTTTTGTGCCAATGAGTGCAGCGAGGCCAACGAAGGCCTGTAACGAACACAGCCCTCAAGTTTGGGCCCCGGCAACGCCGCCGAAGGGAAGGAAGACGCTTTCGTCTTCCCAGCTTCGCGCGGCGTTTTTTGTTTCGGTCTCGATGAGCAACGAGTCACCCGACCCATCAAGGGTGACTTCATAAAGGCAGGAGAACTGTATGTTCACCACTTCCCTAGCGGATCGCAGCAGCGCAACGAAGAGGCTTTTTGTGGCCGCAGTTGGCATCATAGCGTTGCTGTCGGCATTCGCGGCATCAGGCGTTAAAGCTGATATGCTGGACGTTGAAAAAGACGAACTGAAATTTGGTTTCAT
>DAOUZE010000012.1 GCA_030665765.1 Filomicrobium sp. | reverse complement strand
TCGCGAACCGGCAGATCACCGCTCACGCAATACCGAACTTGCCGAGGCGTTGTCGGCGCGTTTCACACTGCGCGACTCCATAACGGTCACAGACATCGGTTGCGGCACCGGCTCCAATCTCCGAGCGACCGCGGCATTGCTTCCGACAAAGCAAAACTGGACCCTCGTCGACTATGACCCCGGCTTGCTGGTCACGGCTCGAGAGGAACTCTGCAGCTGGGCCGACGAAACCCGGTCCGTAGGCGAAGCCCTAGAGCTGATCAAAGGGCCGGCCCGAATTTCCGTATCTTTTCGTCAGGCCGACCTCGCGATCGACCTTGAAGCGGGCCTTGGCGAACCTAACGAGCTCATAACGGCGGCGGCCTTCTTCGATCTGGCATCAGAAGCCTTTATCCGCAAATTCGCGCAAGCCGTCGCAGCACGCAACGCCGTTTTCTACACAGTCCTCACCTACAACGGCAGATGCCGCTGGCACCCCCATCATCCTCAAGACAACGCTGTGACGTCCGCGTTTCATCGTCACCAGATGACCAACAAAGGCCTTGGAATTTCAGTGGGTCCAACGGCACCAATGTACCTGTCAGATCAATTCAAACTCGCTGGCTACAGTGTGCAGGAGGGCGACAGTCCCTGGCAGCTAGAAGCGCAGGACGAAGCTCTGCTCGCGGAGGTTCAAGCCGGCCACCAGTCCGCGGTTGCCGAAACCGGCGCAGTCGAACAAGCTGCTCTGAAAAGCTGGGCTTCCCGCAAACTAACGGGCGCCGTCATCGGGCACAGCGACACGCTCGCGATGCCGGTGTAAATGCACCGATAACCTTCAACCGCTACCGCCAACTAGTACGCCTCAGACACGCAGTCCGCAGGCGTTCCAATTACGGCGACTGCGCCGGTGGGGTCTTGAATAACGGCGCTCCTGCCAACCATCGCGACATCGAACGGCTTTTGCATCACCTTACCGCCGCTTGCAGTAATTTGGCGGTAACTCTCATCGACGTCATCGACAGCCATACAAGTTAGCCAGTGGGCGGAAACATTATCCATGCCCTGCAGCGTACTCATATCGAAAGCACCGAAGATCGGCTTTTCACCCATCAAGAAGACCGTATAACTTGGTTCACACGTTGGCGCCGGCCCGGGCCACGTCGCCCATCGCCGCAACGAATGGCGTCCATCCCATGGCCTTGGAATAGAACTCGCGAGCCCACTCGGGATCGCGAGTATTGAGTTCCGTCCACCAGACCTCACCGTGCTTGCTCTTCATCACCGCCTCAAATTATCCGTGTAGCCCATGAGACAATACCTGCAGAGTATGTCGCCTATTCGGCAGCTTCAGCGTGACCCGAGACGACCTGGTCGGCAAGTTTTCCGGTAAGCTCCGATAGATGGTCGAACTTAGCCGTATAGGCGCCGACACCTGCAGTCGCCGATCTCAGCTCGATGATCAAATCGTCGATCTCGGCCGCCGGAATGTGCGCCTCGATTACATCCCACCCTGGCCAACCAGGACGAGCGTCGAAGCCGAGGATCTGTCCCCGTCGCTGCGGAATAATGCCATTAATACGCGCCGTCGCCTCACTTGGCACGGTGATCGACACAGCCATGACCGGCTCCAGAAGCACCGGAGCGCATTGCGGCATGCCTTCACTCATGGCGAGCCGGGCTGCTTGTCGGAAGGCCATATCCGACGAGTCTACTGAGTGATAGGACCCATCCTTGAGCGTTACGGCAACATCGACCACCGGAAATCCGAGCGGTCCCTTATGCAGATAGTCTTTCACACCATGTTCCACTGACGGGATGAATTGCTTTGGCACCACCCCGCCCGTGATCACTTCTGAAAAGGCGAACCCTTCTCCCCGCGCCCGCGGCCCGATCTCAATCACGACATCGCCGAATTGACCGTGACCACCCGACTGTTTTTTGTGCCGCCCACGAATCTCGGTCGATTTGCGGACTGTCTCCTTGTAGGGGATCAGGCGCTGCTGGCGGGCAACGGAAATCGAGTACTTGCGCTGCAGTCGCTCAAGGGCAACGCGCAGGTGCATTTCCCCCTGCCCCTTGAGCAGGAGCTGATGCGTGTCCGACGAGTTTTCAAAGGAAAGCGACGGGTCCTCTTCGCACAGCTTACCGAGCGCCGTTGTCAGCTTTACTTCATCCTTACGGTCTCGCAGGCCAAGACCGGTGACAAAAACCGGTTCCGGTGGCATCGGACATTTAACTTGCGGCGCCGCCGCTTTCCCAGTCACTAAGGCTTCGCCGGTCCCGATCTCCTCTAGCCTGCCCAGTCCGACAACCTCACCGGCAGCAGCATTGCCGCGCTTGCTGCTCTCTTCGCCACGCAGCACAAACAAACCTGAAACCCGCTCTTCCTTGCCGAGGACCGAGCGCACCATTGCGCCATCGGCCAGAGCTCCACCGAACACCCGTGCCATGGAGAGTTTGCCGCCATGCGGCGAGTGCACCGTTTTAAATACGAACGCTGACGATGTCGAAGGATCGAGGCCCAACCGCTCCGCTGTCGTGCTTACCGAGGGTGCCTCATGGCGCAAAGCTTTCAGTAGGCGTTCAATCCCATTGCCGTGCTCGGCGCTACCCAGCAACACCGGACAGATGATGCCGTCGCGCAGTTCCGCGGTGAGGTCTTCAAACACGCGGTCCTGCGGCGGTATGAGGTCCGACAGAAGTTGTTCCATCAGCTCGTCGTCATAATCGGCCAATTGCTCCAGCATGTGGAACCGTGCCTCTTCCTCCCTGTCCTTCATTCCATCGGGAAGCGAGACGATTTCTGAAGCAGCGTGTTCGCGATAGACAAAAGCCCGTTCGGAGGCCAGATCCACGAAGCCCGTCGCAATGCCGTCTTCCCAGATCGGGATCTGGCGCAGCACCAAGGGTTTGCTGCTGGCCGGCTGCAGCATCGGGATAATATCCCTGACAGGCATTTGGCAGCTGTCGATCTTATTCAAGAACAGGAAATGGGGAATGTCGCGCTCTTCAAGCTCTTTCAAGATCACCTGTAGCGCCGGAATGCGCTTGGGATCGGGCTCGCAGACAACAACCGCCGCATCGCAGACTGTCAGCGCCGCCAGGCCATCGGCTTGAAATTCTACCGAACCAGGACAGTCGATGAATGTGAAGGATTCATCGAGGTAATCGGCATTGAAAACATTGAGGCCGACGCTCATCCCGTGGGCACGGGCCTCTGGCGACGAATCTCCGTGGGATGTGCCGTCGGAGACTTTACCTTGCTGCGGGCTAGCACCGGTCCTGGCGAGGATCGCTTCGAGCAGCGTGGTTTTACCGGCCAAATACGGACCGACAATGGCGATCGCCCGAGCGCTTCGTTGTGCGCCGCCGTTTTGCTTTGCACTACTGTCCTGCCCCATACTTTCCTCCCACTCCGAATACGGTTGATCTTGCCGTTGGCGTTTGTTCGCGGCGCGCCGTCCAAGCATGTTCGCGCCGCGGTAGGAGAATCGCAAGGGGCAACCGCCCATTCGCCGGGCGCCAATGGTAAATGCAAGCTTTTATTTTGATTTAGAGGAAAGATTTCGCGCCGCACGACGACGTGTGCACCGCACAGTAAAACCCGCATCTACGCTGCAGTTGCGAAGTATCCGAATTATGAATCATCTCCGGCAAGAAAAACCTTGACGAGATGCTCGCAAAACACAAAATGCGGTCTATCGCCAGCACCACTTGTTCCGCGTCAACGATTTGAGAACCATAAGGTGTCCACAATGGTGAAGTAGTCGGGAGCTGTGTTAGCGCCTAAGGAGTCCAGTGATGAAATCTAAATCTATCAAGTCTGCCGTTTACGCTGCTGGCTTGGTTTTCGCCCCCTCCGAGGAAGCGCCTGGCACAAACACGGTTACCCCGCGCGTAAAAGTGAAGTCCAGGCGGGTGAAACCGCGCCCGGCGGTCGACTACGAAGCAGATTTTGCCAAAGTGAGCGCTGCCCGCGCCAATGACACCAGCTGGACGCGGTCGTTTGACTTGAGCTGGATTCTGGGCCGAGCGACTGCCTGATTCGTAATTCTAGATTATCGGCATTGCGTTTGCGGTGTGAATTCCCAGGCACGGTCTCGTTCAGTTACTCAAGCACCTGCAGATAGTGCTTGGTCCCCCGTAAGCGGCCAGTATCCTTGATCTCGCTGATATACAGCGTATCGATACGCCAGCTAGCTTTCCCGCCGCTGGTATTGGCACGTTGCGGTCCTGCCCGCCAAGCCACATCTGTCTTGGCATGTTGAGAGCACCAAAGTGAAATCGCCAGCCGCGGCAGAAGCAGCGCATAACCAATGCAGCACCCTTCACTACCAAAGCCAAAACCGCTCGGAATATTCGCAGCTGATCTGCCGCTATATCCGGATCCGCCAATAGTTTCCGATCAGGCGTCCCCGCTCGCGCGGACATGGTTCGTGCCGCCAACCATGCTGACACCCTGAGAAGCCCATGAAAATATAAAATCGCTAGTGGAACCGCGACCGGCACCCGGGTAGCCCGCGAAATCCGAACCGATGGTACAAACTCACCCCTCTACGCTCGTCAGCTCTGGAAACCGGGGCCGCGGGAGCCACCAGAGCCCGCGCCTTTACACACTCGGGCAACTGAGACACGAAGGTGACCGCATAGTGCCCAACACCAGAGATCCCAACTACTCAGAAACAAGACAAGTTCAGTGCTTGCGCAAGGTCCGCGATATCGGCCGCATAATCGCCAAGCCACGGTGCTTCTTGCGGCGCATCCGACAGACCGTGGTCCCAGCGGTCAGCTAAAATCAGCCTCAATCCAAGCCGCCGTGCTTTCCGCATCGGCAACACCCAACTTGTAACGCCACCCCGGCGTACCGTGTAGAGCCACGATCGCACGGTCCCCGCTATCGCCATACTTGCAATTGCTCAGACGCCGTCTGTCCGACAGCTCGTATGCGAGATCCAGCTTTGCCACTGAAATTAACCCCGGAGACACCCCCGTCATTTTATGTCAACCAAACGACAGTCGACGTCAACAAATCGTGCCGCAAGTGCAATTGACGCAGGGCCAGCAACGATGTCAGCGTTTCAAGAATAACACGTACTCGTCAGTCAATCCGTGGCCATCCGCCGGTCAGCCCAAAGGAGCCCCCCAAAAATGCGTCGTTTGCTTGTCGTTGGCATGCTTGCCGCGTTCACCTTCACATCGGCCGCCGCCCAGAACCTCGAAATCATCAAAGCCCGTAAGGATCTTCTGAGCAACATGGGCGATGCCACCAAAGAGCCTGGCAAGATGATCAAGCAGGAAGTTCCTTTCGACGCCGCAACCGTGAAGGCGGCGCTCGACGTTATAATTGATAAAGCATCAAAGCTCCCGGACATGTTCCCTGAGGATTCCAAAACCGGCGGCAAAACCGAAGCCCTAACAGCCATTTGGCAAAACAAAGACGACGTCGCATCGCGTTTCAAAAAGCTGGTTGCAGCTGCCAAGGCGGCCAAAGACAACGTCGCTGACGAATTCGATTTTATGGAAACCTGGCCCAAAGTCGTTGGCAACTGTGGTGCGTGCCACAAAAAGTACCGCGCTGAGAAGAAATAGCCGCCAGGAACTCCCGCCTTGCCCAACACTGACGCACACCCCCCATCGCGGGCGCCTCACAACGCCGTCGGCTCCGTCGATGCATGGGATGCACCAACGCGGATTTTTCACTGGCTTCTGGTGATCCTGGTCGCCGCCGCCTGGGGCTCATATCAGTTTTCCGAAACCCTGGGCGACCCCGTCCTTAAATGGCACCGGTGGACCGGACTTTTGATCCTGACACTGCTGGTTTGGCGGTTGCTGTGGGGTTTCTTTGGATCATCCACCTCGCGTTTTACAAACTTCGTCCCGTCCCCCAACCGGCTCATCTCATATGCCTCCGCGCTCCCGTCAGGAACCGAGCCAAAGTATCTCGGCCATAATCCACTCGGCACCGTTATGGTCCTGACCCTCCTCACCCTACTCCTGACGCAGGCCACACTCGGCCTCTTCACAGTCGAACATAACGACCTGACAGCCGGTCCGCTTTACCGGTTCTTGTCCGAGGAAGGCCGTAAGGTTGCCACCCGCTGGCATCGATATCTATTTGAAACCATCACGCTTTGGCTGATTGGCATCCACGTCGTGGTCAATGTGTTTTACGCCGTGTTCCGCCGTGAACCGCTCATAAAAGCCATGATCGTCGGCCGCAAACCCGCGATTGCCTACACCGACGCCGTAAGCCTCGGCACCATCGGGCGTCCAATGCTACGTGCCGTACTCCTGCTGGCGGCATCGGCGTTAATTGTTTTCGGTGGCATCTGGGCGGTCGGCGGGAAATTCCTGCAGATGCGCCTTTGGTAACAAAAGTCAAACGCCGAGACGCGACATGATCTCGTTTTGCGCTTCACGTATCCGAGGCGTCCATTCAGCGACGTTCGAGGCAACCAGATTGGCTTGAGATTTCAAGATCACTCCATCGTCCAGGATGCGCAGTGCGTTGGCCTTCAGAGTCGCACCTGTCGTGGTGATATCGACGATCAGGTCCGCTGTCCCCGCCGCCGGTGTTCCCTCGGTTGCTCCCAGACTCTCAACGATCCGATAGTCGTTGAACCCGTGACCGACAAAGAATTGGCGCGCCAGATTCACGTATTTCGTCGCGACCCGGAACCAACGCCCATGTGCAGTACGGAAGCCGCCGGCTAGTTCATCCAAATGCGCGACCCTCCTGACGTCAAGCCAGCAGTCCGGCACGGCAACAACCACATCCGCGTGCCCGAAACCCAGCGCTTTGATGAACTCGACGCGGGTTTCCCAATCGGTCATGCGTTCCTGCACCAAATCGGCGCCCGTAATGCCAAGATGCGCTTTACCTGTCTTCAAGTACCAAGCGATTTCAGAAGCAGAAACAAATAGAACGTCGACATTGTCGATACCTTCGATCTCACCCCTATAGCCTCGTTCGTTGCCCGTCTTGCGCACATTGACGCCGCCTTCACCGAGAACCCCGGTGGCCTGTTCCATCATACGGCCCTTCGAGGGTATCGCTAACTGAAGCCGTTCGGTCATTGCCGCGTTTCCTTGAAATTTCAGCCGCGCATGGCCTTAAGCAATCGCTCCGTATGGATTGCACCGCCAACCGCTGCGACATCAGTGGGCGCACCGCACATCCGCATCAGCCCATCGTAGCGTCCGCCACCGGCAACCGGACTGCGCTTGCCAAGATCAGGAACCAGAACCTCGAAAACAAAGCCGGTGTAATACTCCAGCGATCGCCCAAATTCCGCTGAAAATTCTGCCCGCGTGACATCGACACCGAGGTCCGCCAACAGCTGCAACCGTTTATGATAGCTCTCCAGCGCAGGTGAGATATCAACGCCAGTATCGCGCATCAGGTCTTTTACCCGAGCCCCGGCCGCGCGCGCTGGAGCGTTGACCCCAATGTAACCTTCAATGAGGTTCGCGGTCGCCACCGGCAGACGTTCGGCCCGCTGATCGTCAGCGATGCGGGCCAGGTTGCGTGAAATTTCCTCAAGCGTGCGAATGCCGATCAGTTCGATGTTCTGCTCATCTAGATACCGAGCGATGTTGCGTTGCGCTTCCTCTTGCTTGTCGGTATCCAGCCCCCGCATAAGTTTATCGGGCATCCCAGAAACATGCGACGCCGGCGCCTCGGTCAACCGCACCAACTCTTCCCGAAACGCCTGCGGACGCCACAGCTGATGCCGCAACCGTTCGCGCCAGCGCTCCGGCATGTCGATCGCCGAAAGCAATGCCCGGAACAAGCCCAGATCACCGATCCTTAGTTTCCACTCGTTGAGACCAGCTACATTCAGAGACTCAAGAATAATAGCCAGAGTATGCGCGTCGGTCTTTTCGCGTTCGTTCGAACCAATCGATTCGATCCCGCATTGCCGAAACTCGCGTGGGTGTGCGGCGTTTGCACCACGTGGCTGAAACCGGAAGGCGGAACCATTGTAGCAATACTTGGCCTTGTCGACGCCCTCGGCATGCCGCTCTAGGTGCAAGCGACAAATCGGCACCGTCAAGTCGGGCCGCAGGCAGTACTCATCGCCGTCGGGATCGGTAAAAACATAACAGCGCGCACGCAACGCCTCACCGATGACATCGAGATAGACATCCGCTGGCTGCAGCGCCGCCGGGGCAACCGCTTCATGACCCGCGTTGCCGAAAGTCGCCATCAGCGTTTGGGCCTGCGCCTCAAGCGCTTCGAACTCGCGTGCTGTTTCTGCGACCATATCTAAAGCTGCTCTCGCTCGCTCTCTTGCTACCGGGGTGGATTATGCAGTTGAACCTATCTCACCCGTTGCTGCTCTAACCTTGATGCCGCGCTATGATCTTTTTGACCTCCGCAACAAGATCCGATTCGGCAACCGAAACCTGCGCCGGACGGCTTTCTTTCCATTCCTTGTTGTCGGCGATCGACTGCGCCGCCTTCGCTCCCTCGATCAGATCCTTGATTTGAACTTCACCCTGTTCACGCTCGTTCGAACCCTGAATGATGACGCACGGCGCGCTGCGTTTGTCGGCATACTTCATCTGCGCCTTCATACCCGACGTTCCCAGATACATCTCCGCGCGAACGCCCGCATCGCGCAAATCCTGCGCCATCCGCTGATAACGCGGCAACTCTGCCCGGTCCATAACTAGAACGACGACAGGTCCGAACGCCGAAGACCGGCCCGAGCGGCCGAGCGCAATGAGCGCCGCCTGCAGCCGGGAAACACCAATGGAAAACCCGGTAGCGGGAACCGATTTGCCTGTAAATCTCGCTACCAGATCATCATAGCGTCCGCCGCCGCCAACCGACCCGAACCGCACCGGCCGTCCATCGTGATCGGTCACCTCAAACGTTAACTCGGCTTCAAAAACTGGTCCCGTGTAATAATCCAGCCCACGTACGATCGAGGGATCAATGCGAACGCGCTGATTGGTATATTTCGCGGCAACCAGTAAACCTTGCATCTCCTCCAATTCGGCAAGCCCGCGCTGACCGATTTCACTTCCCGAAACGAGCTCCGAAATCGCCGTTAGCGGATCAGATAAGCCGTCGTCCCCAGAGTCCACAAATGCCATGACGCGCGCGATTCCCTTGTCATCCAGCCCGGCACCAGCAGTGAAATCACCCGACTCATCCTTCCGGCCAGGTCCCAGCAACAGAGCAACGCCCTCCGACCCAAGACGGTCTAGCTTATCGATTGCCCGCAGAATCGTCAGCCGCTTGGCACCGTCAGCATCCGCCGGATCAATCCCGATACCTTCCAGCACGCCATCCAGAACTTTACGGTTATTGACGCGGATATGATACTCGCCGCGCTCGATCCCCAGCGCTTCCATGGTATCGGCTGCCAGCATGCAGATCTCGGCATCGGCGGCAACGCTTTCAGTTCCGACGGTGTCAGCATCGAACTGCGTAAACTGACGGAAGCGGCCCGGCCCCGGTTTCTCGTTGCGCCACACCGGCCCGAAAGCATAGCGCCGGAACGGCTTCGGCAACCGGTCATAATTCTCGGCGACGAAACGAGCCAGCGGTGCGGTCAGGTCATATCGCAGTGACATCCATTGCTCGTCTTCGTCCTGAAGCGAGAAAACACCCGCATTGGGCCGATCGCTATCGGGCAGGAATTTGCCAAGCGCTTCCGTGAATTCGAAGGCTGGCGTCTCCAGCGGCTCGAACCCATAGCGCTCATAGGTCGCCTGAATCGCGCCCAGCATCGCCTGACTCGCGCACAGCTCAGCGGCCTCGATATCACGGAAGCCTTTCGGCAGTCGCGCGGCGGGTCGCACCGGCTTTATCTTCTTGGCCATGGAGTGAGAATTCTTGAAAGTCGTTTCGGGTCGAGGACGCATTCATCCGGAACGCGAATGCCTCCCGAGCGGGCCCATTACCATGCTTCACCCATGCGCGCAAAGCGATGCCGAAAACAACCGCTTAACAATGACCGCTAAAACACTGCTCAGAGGTAAGAGTACCCCGGCTCACCCGCATCCTGCCGAGCTTTACTGCGCCGCCAGAGGGGTGCCGGCCTCGCCGACGCTTGCTTCGCCACCCTGTTCGGATGCCCGGTCAAAATAATGATCAGTGACCACCGCTGACAGCCAGATCGACAACAACGCCAACCAGCCGGTCAGAGCAAAAACGGAGGCGTTTGTCAGGCTTCCAACCGCGCAACCGCCTGCCAGCATGCCGCCAAAACCCATCATCGCCGCTCCAAGCATATAACGAGTCATCGAAGGACCACCTTGGAAGCCCTCCAGCTTCAACTCACGTGCCCACGCCGCCGCCAGGAACGACCCGATCACAACACCTGGAACCAGCGCGACATCAAACCGCCAAGTACCCGCCGGCGGTGATAGGAAAAGCATCAGGGTATTGGCTGATGGCCCGGTGAACGTCAGGCTCTCGATCTTAACTGGCACGAACAGCTGGCCGTTCAGTAGCCCCGTCCACGCCCACGCCAGCGCGACCGCGATCCCGACGCCTATCCCACCAAGCCAACCCTTTAGCGTCAGCTCACTGCGTAAGGCGAAATATACTGCCGCCGTCAGCCAGATTCCGCCCAGCAGCACACCTGTAACCCAGCCCTGTCCCAGTGCGCCAAGCACGTCGAGCGCTTCTCCATCAACAACCCACATACCGGCAAGCTCATCACGGACCGGATGCAAAATGCCGCGCAACGACGCCTGCGCGGCAACCGCAAAAACCAACCCATTGAGGACAGCGCGAAGGTTTCCTTGCCCCGCTAGCACCAGCATCCGGCTCGAACAGCCTCGTGCCAGGATCATACCGGCCCCGAACATAGCCCCTCCGAGCACCGCTCCTGAAAGACTGCCGCGCAGCGTCAGTTGTCGAATTTCGCTGGTGTTGAGGATTTCCAACCCGAACAGCAGCTGGGTCAGAACCACGCCGGTGGAGAACGCCAGAAGCCAAATGGCCAGCTTCGCCCCAAACTCAGCCCGAGAAAAATCGATCGCCGCCGACCTGAGACAGAACCGGCTTCTTTGCGCCGCGATGCCGAACAATATGCCAATCAGCAGGCCGCCTATCGCCAACAGGCCGTCTTCACCAAGAAGATCACTGAATGAAAGCAGGGTTTCCATACCGAGCTGCCCAAAGTTTTACGGACGATCGCGCGACGCTAAATAATTCCGAATGATGCCGTTAGCATTGCCATAGATCAATCGCTCGCCGCCAAATCGACGAAAGTCCAAAGCTGAGCAAACAACCCAACTCACAGGAGTTTTGATGGTGCTCAGTGCGTGACTGCGCCGTTGCGGGCTCTCGCCACCATTCCGCCCCCGCCGCGCACGAGAAACTCGATCGGTTTCACGACCATGCGCTCGCCGCCGCGGGCTATTTGCTCCCGCCACCATTCGCAGGCAATTACACGCTCACCTTCATTCGCGAGATCGACAACGCGATAATTCGACGTCATTAGACTAGGGCCACCTTCAGCCGTAATCGCCTGAAGCTGCTGCATCTACCAGACGTGATCGCGGCCCATGTGCAAATGGCCCTCACTGGCAAGGAAATGGAACGGCGCAAATCGGCAATCGTCCAACCAAGTCAACGGCCAGCAGTAACGCCGATAGGCCTCGACGTACTGATCCGCCCGCGTCTTGCGCTGCATGAAATCCGCAAGAAGGTCATCTGTCTGAAGCCCCGACCGGCGGGCTTTCTCCATTAGCTCAACGGCTTCGCCAAGCCCCGCTGTCGCGGCATACTGTTCGGGCAGCAATGCCTGAGCCTTTGCCGACCAGGGCATCAGTTCGCCATCGAGTAGCGCCCAGTCCGTTTCAAATCGGTCCCAGAAATTGGCCGCGTCCATCGCCGCGCGAAATCTCCTAAGCATCGCCTCGGTCATGTCCGCGTCGAAAAAGAATGATTGGACCGAGCGCGTGTAGAGTGCCCCGGTCTCGCCGGAGGTAATCCAAAACCTAGAGTTGGCTGCATCCGCAGTCCGGCACTCGACAACCTGAGCCCATGTGCTTTTCCACAATGACAACCCGCTCCACACCATCCTTCTGGAAACAAGCGAAAGCTTCGTCAGGGTATTCCAGGAAGCCTTCACGTGAAGAGGTTTCGCACGGAGACATTGTCGGTGGCAGATGGATCAGCAACTTCGGATTGATTGCGAACCGTGCCATCACTTCCAGCACCATTACCGCGTTCGCTTCCGGCACCTCTATGGTCCGGCCGGTCGAGGTCGTCACAATGCGTTTGCCGAGCACTTCGTCTAGATCAAGAGGGTCATCGTGCTGGGCTTGTGCTGAAAGCTCCAGTCAAGGTCGGTTCGGCGGATATCCGAGCGGGCGGATCGGTTTGGAGTGGGTTTTCGTCGCCGAAACCGAAACGATATCCTTCTCAGGCCATCTGAGCGCGGTCAGCTTGCCGCCGAATACGCAGCCGGTGTCGACACACAGTGTGTTGTTTAGCCATTCGGCTTCAGGTACCGGTGTGTGGCCATAAACCACGGTCGTCTTGCCGCTGTAGTCGGCGGCCCAGTTGTATCGAACCGGCAGCCCGAATTCGTCCGTTTCACCACTCGTTTCACCGTAAAGGCAAAACTGGCGAATCGTACCGGAGGCCCGGCCCAGCATATGCTCCTTAATACCGGCGTGGGCGACCGCCAGCTTTCCCTCATCCAGCCAGGCATGGCTGACGAGGCTATTGATGAAGTCCTTCACCTCTCGTTTGAACGCCAATGGCTCCGCGTCGAGCTGCTGCACTGTCAGATCGAGTCCGTGGTTGACCTTGACGTTACGCCCGTTGAGATAGCGCAACAGCTTTGCGTCGTGATTACCAGGCACACACAATGCTTTGCCTTCAGTGACCATGTACATGACAATGCGCAGCACATCGGGTGAAGCCGGGCCACGATCGACGAGGTCACCGACAAACACCGCGCGTCGCCCCTCTGGTGCGTTACAGATGACCCGGCGTTCACGCCCCCGCCCCTCTAGCCGCACCTTATAACCGAGCGCGTCAAACAGCGTGATCAGCTCGTCGCGGCATCCATGCACATCACCGATGATATCGAACGGCCCGTGTTCATAGCGCTTATCCGACCAGATTCGGGTGCGCACGATTTCTACCGCATCGATCTCCGCAACCGAACGGAATTCATGGACGTAGCGGAAGCCTTCCTTTTCGATCAGCCTGATGTCCCGCTTCAAGCTTCGTGTCTGATTGCGCACCACGTGCGTTCCGAACTGCCGGTCTGCACGCCTCTTGTTGCGCTCGTGGCAGATCTCCTCCCCCGGGTTGATGATAATCGCAACAGCCAACGCATGGTTGGCCTTGGCCAGATTGACGAGCTTAGCACGGTCTTCCTTGTGCACGTTGGTAGCGTCAACCACAACAATTTTACGCCGCTTGAGCCGCGTCTCGGCGATGGCATGAACAAGCCGGAAGGCGTCCTCGGCCGCATCGAAATCGGTCTCATCATCGGACACGATACCGCGGCAATAATCTGATGAAATGACCTCGGTCGGCATAAAGTGTCGCCGCGTGAATGTGGATTTACCGGAACCCGACGCACCGATCAGCGCAACCAGGCAAAACTCCGGAATTGTGATTTTCATGCTTGTCTCGTGTCAGCCCGGCCGCGATGTAACGCGTCAGTAAGAATCGTATCTGGCGCCTAACAGACCCTTGAAAAAACCGCCATCTGCGATGGCGCGACACAGTCGGCATCCACCTCACCGATCCCGCAAACTTCAACCACATACCCATATCTCTCCGCCACAGGCAACGAGCGGCTCGCAAACTCCTCGAGGGTCCACTCGAACCGATGATCAGCGTGGCGCAGCTACCCGGGCTCCATCCCTTCAAATTTGGTATTATATTCGCGGTTTGGCGTCGTGATGATGACATGCTCAGATCCCGCCGATTCGAACAACGCCCGTTCCAAAGCCACCAGACGGTCCGGATCAAGATGTTAGATTACCTCCACCGGAGCCGCCGCGTCATATCATTCGATGCGCCGGTCCCGGTAGGCCTGCGCGCCATTCAGCAGCTTGATCTGCTCCTTTTGATGCCTCGGCATTGTCTCCGGCCTGAGCCGGCGCGCCGCATTCTCGAGACTGACCGCCAAAACGTCGATCCCGACAATCTCCTTGAATATCCGCTCCGCCAACAAACCCTTCAACAGCTTACCCGAGACGCAGCCAAGATCCACCGCACGGCGCGCACCGAGGACCTGCAGTTTTGCCGCAACGGTATCAAGCCTAAGCTCAGGCAGCCTGATAGGTCGTTCCTGTTGCTCTTCAATTGAATCCTTTGGTGTATCTGCCAGGCTCCACCTCGGATGATCCACCCTCGGCCACGCCACCTCCGCGGCAACTCGTTGAGGTAGCTCAGCGGAGTCCTATTCAATGGCCTCGTCAATAGCCAGACGCATCAGAACTTCGCGCGCCCACGACCGCTTAAAGCGCAGATAGCACGTGGCGATGAGCTCTTTTTCCGGGTGTGAACAAAGCCAGCTCTCACCTTTTTCGATTAGCTTTTCCAGTTCGTTCCGGTCGACGAAATAATGCTTACATTTATCGAGAACCGGAACTAGGACATAGTTGTGCGACAGCAAATTTCTCAACCGCACTGTCCCGGATAGATTGAGCGCCACGTACGGGCTCTGGCCCCTTCGCTCACGCTGGCAGCCGCGTTCATCGTCAAGTCCGATGCGCTATGTAATGACGTCGTAACGGAGCGGTTCAAATAGCCGCGTCACCAGCCACTCTGCACAGCGCACCGGCAGGACGCGCGGCAAATAAAGGGATCGGATTGCTTGCGAGCTCCGGCCGCTCCTCGGAAGAACCGCCCAGCGCATTGCGCAATGATTTTACGATGGCCTCCGATTAAAATGACGAAGCCACCTACGACCGGTCGCTCACACACTTGTCAAGCAGTCCCTACGCAGACTTATTCTTGCCATGCACCAACACCACCGGGTCGATATCGGCAGCAACGCGAACGTCACCGTTGCTCGCCGACCTCCGGGTAAAACATGATCGCTCGCGCACAGCACATGTCCATCTCATGCACCCGGTTTGGATTCTTGTGCAGCAGAAAACCAAGGTCGATTGGTGGCGAACGCGTGGTTATGATTCTCAGCAATATTATCGAACCGCCGCCGCGCAATGATCGATAAATCGCAGCAGATGAGGAGGATTAGCAGCAACGCGCGTTGCTGGCACCCTAACTAGCTTTCTCACCCATATCCGTATCATAGAGAAAGTCATCCTCGATGAAACGCTCAGATTGCGGCACATCCGAGACGAAGTCTTTGAGGTGCTCCAACCCACGCGGAACCGGCCCACCATAAGCCCAGTCCAAAAGTTCCACCGTGTGCGCGATGGGAATATCGATGCCCTTCGACAAATGCGTGATACAGCCGATGTTTCCGGTCGCTACAAGGTCCGGCTTGGCTCTACGGATATTGTCGACTTTTCGGTCTCGTAGGACCGTCGCAATTTCCGGTTGCAGAATGTTGTAAACACCAGCCGATCCGCAACAGATATGGCCCTCCGGCACGTCGACCACCGTATAACCGGCCTTCGTCAGCAACTCTTTCGGCTCATCCGTAATCTGCTGCCCATGCTGCATTGAGCACGCCGAGTGATAGGCTACCCGGAGCGACGAATACCTCTTCGGCGGTCCCAGTTCATAATCGATTGTGAACTCGGTAATGTCCTTTGTCAGGTCCGAGATGCGCTGCGCCTTTTCCGCATACGCCTCGTCATGCTGGAGCATATGTCCGTAGTCCTTGACAGTAGTCCCACAACCCGATGCGTTGATGATGATCGCGTCAACGGGTTCACGCTCCATTTCCTTTGACCACGCATCGACGTTGCGGCGCGCCTGGTCGAGTGCATCCTTCTCGCACCCCATATGATGAACGAGAGCACCACAGCATCCAGCGCCGTTGGCTACGATCACATCGACGCCCCTCCGGGCCAGCAAACGAATGGTTGCATCGTTGATGTCGGGTCTGAGAACCTGCTGTGCACACCCTGCAAGCATAATCACCCGCGCCCGCCGCTTCATCTCGGTTTCGGCGATGCCTGGCCCTTCATACCTCGGCGCGCCTGGGATCTTGTCGGGAGCAAGCTCGACCATCGCAGCCATTGCATCAAGTTTGAGCCGCCGCATCAGCGGTACAAACGGGCGGCCAAGCGGTGCCGCTTTCAATGCCAGCCGGAAACGGTCTGGATAAGGTACCACCTTGGCTAGCAGCGATCGCACGAACCGTTCCGTCATCGACCGGCTGCCGGTCTCTTTAATATGGACACGCGCGATATCGACGAGGTGCATATAATCGACGCCGCCGGGGCAGGTCGTCATGCACGACAAGCACGACAGGCACCGATCGACATGATGCTGGACCTCCGCCGAAGCCGGCCGGTCATTCTCCAGCATATCTTTGATGAGATATATGCGTCCGCGTGGGGAATCCCGCTCATCCCCTAAAACGACATAAGTCGAACACACCGCCGTGCAGAGCCCGCAATGCACACATCTGCGTAGAATCTTTTCCGCCTCCGCTAAATGCGGTTGAGCCAGTTGCTCCTGCGAAAAATTTGTCTGCATTAAAGACCTACTTGAGCAAAGCCGATCCCTGTGCGGGGCAGCTTAGAGGTTAGCATACATGCGCCCAGGATTGAGCATTCGCATCGGATCGAAGACTGATTTGAGCCCGCCCGTTAGCCTCTCCGCAAGCGGTGATTGCGGCTGGAAGACTTCGACGGAACCGCGAACCGACGCATCGGCTCTTATAAGCGTTGCGTGACCGCCGTGAACGGCAACGGCTCGGCGGACATCGGATGAACCAGCATCGGCGCTCGCCGGCACCTCGATCCAGACCAAGCCCCCCGACCAGTCATACATCACCTCGGCCGGCATATGCCGTCGAATGGAGGCCACTACCTTCGGTCCCATCATCGGTGCCGTTGAAATGCGCCACAAACACGTCGCCTCATCGTAAGGCATCACCGACAACCGCCGCAGTTCGCCCCAGAACTCCAGCGAGTTCATAGAACCAATAACAAGTGGGTCCCCATAAACCTTAAGAGCCTCCCGCATAGCCTGCGTCCGGTAGTCGACGGATTTCTCGAAATTCTCGATCCTCAATGCCGTCACCGCCTGCCCTAGATCGGCTAGAGCCGAGTGCTCCAGGCGTCCAGCGACATTTTTCGGCAGATGCACCGTTCCGCAGACTTCATAGGGCAACCGCATCGCCGCGCACATCAGCTCGACGCCGATATCGTCAGGTAGATCCGGGTACACCAGCGTCGCGGTCTTCTCCGGCGCCGGCAGCACCTTGAAGGTCACTTCAGTGAGAATGGCGAGCGTTCCCCAACTGCCCGCGACACCGCGGCATAGATCATACCCGGTGACGTTTTTCATTACCCGGCCACCCGCGCGGAATAATTCACCCCGGCCGTTGACCCCTTCGATCCCCAACAGATGATCACGCGCCGCGCCAATCGCGATGCGCCGGCTGCCCGAAACGTTGCAGGCGAACACCGAGCCAATGGTCTGCGTCCCACGCGCTCCGCCACTGGTCGGTCCAATATCGGTCGGCTCAAAAGCCAGCATTTGATTATTTCCAGCGAGTGCCGCCTCAATCTGCACAAGCGGTGTACCGCCATGCGCCGACATCACCAGTTCGGTCGGTTCATACATCCAAATGCCGTGCATCGAGGCCGTTGAAATCGTTGCAGCCGTTTGCGTCGGACGTCCAATTCGGGCCTTGGAACCCGATCCAACAACCTCGATCGGGGTCTTCTTTTCGATGTAGGGAGCCAGCATCAACTGCAGTTCCCAGGCCGTAGCCGCACGCAAGATATCGCTCAAGGATGCCTCCCTATGCCGCGCTAGAAGACCGGGCATCCCGCGTCAGATGAAGTGGAAAGACCTTCCCAGGATTGAGCAACCAGTCGGGATCAAACACGGTTTTAATATTCATTTGCAGCATGAGTTCAGCCTCGGAAAACTGTTTCGTCATGAGATCCCGCTTTTCGATCCCGACGCCATGCTCACCGGTAAGACAACCCCCTACCTCAACGCAAAGCGATAAAATCTCAGCTCCGGCAAGTTCCGCGCGCTCCGCCGAGGCTTCATCGTTAGCATCATAGAGGATCAGAGGATGGAGGTTACCATCGCCGGCATGAAAGATGTTCGCCACCCTCAGCTTATGCGCGGCACAAATTTCACCAATCCCCCGTAACACTTCCGGCAGGCGTGACAGCGGGATCGTTCCGTCCATGCAATAGTAATCCGAAATCCGTCCAATCGCCCCGAATGCGGACTTGCGACCCTTCCAGATCTTCGCGCTTTGAGTCGCTCCCGAACTGATCTGGGTTGTCGTTGGATTGTACGCCGCTGCAATACAACTGATCTGCGCCAGACGGTCGTTAATCTCTTCTTCTGATCCTTCCACTTCGACGATCAGCAGGGCTTCCGCATCCATCGGATACCCGGCCTTCGCAAAGCTCTCGCAAACTTCGATCGCCGGTCTGTCCATGAATTCGATCGCGACGGGAATGATACCGGTCGCGATAATAGCCGAGACACACGCACCTGCAGCTTCGCTCGAAGCAAAACCCAACAACATGGGTCGGGCGCCCTCTGCAGCCCTTAGAATCCGCACCGTTGCCTCGGTGATAATGCCAAACTGGCCCTCTGAGCCAATCATCAAACCCAACAAATCATAACCCTCTGCATCGAGATGCGGCCCGCCGAGCTCCAGGATCTCACCGTCCATCAGCACGACCTTCGCTCCGAGCACGTTGTTCGTCGTCACGCCATACTTGAGACAATGGGCACCGCCGGAGTTCATCGCCAAGTTGCCCGCCAGCGTGCAGGCAAGCTGACTGGACGGATCGGGCGCATAAAAGAAGCCCTCTTCAGCTACCGCTTTTGAAATCGCAAGATTGGTGATCCCGGATTCAACTCGTGCGAAGCGGTTATCATAGTCGATCTCCAGGACCTTGCTCATCCGTGAAACGCCGATGACCACGGCATCTTCCAGCGGCAGCGCGCCGCCGCAAAGCGACGTCCCCGCGCCGCGCGCAACAACTTTGATTTTCTCACGGTGACAATATCGCAAGACCTCGGCGACGAGTTCGGTGGTGTCAGGCAACACAACGGCAAGAGGCATCGCACGATAGGCGGTCAAACCGTCGGTCTCGAATGTCCTCCGGCCATCTTTATCGGCGATGACGGCCACCTCACCTGCGATACGTTTCAGGTCGGCTATAATCTCTGCACTGCGTGAAAGCGTTACTTTATCCGGCAGCGGCATTGCGAGCGACATTGGCACGGGCCTCCCAGTTCGGGCGTTAAATTGCCCTTTGTTAATCCCTGCAACCGGGCCTGCTGATTGGCAAGACTATTCGGCAGCTTCGCCCTTTATCAAACAATCAGAACAACACATATGCCATAAAGGAAAATGGGCAGCAAACTTTTGCCGACCAGACGCGGAATGGAAGGATGAGTAAAAAGTACGATGGTTGAACCTGTGAACCCTAAGGTACCGAACATGACCGCCATTTCCGACCTTGAAATCTTCGCCCGTGTTGCCCGCACTGGCAATATGTCGGCGGCGGGGCGTGAAATGAGCCTCTCACCGGCAGTCGTTTCCAAACGCATTAGCCTGTTGGAAGAGCGCCTTGGCGCCCGTCTGTTCCAGCGGACCACACGCCAGTTGACCTTGACGGAAACCGGCGAAGGCTACTTCAAGCGTGTCGTCGACATCATTGCCCTTTTTGAGGAAGCCGAGGATTTCGTTTCGCGGCGCAACACTAGCCCTCGCGGTGTGCTGAAAGTGGCAGCCCCGACCTCTTTTGCCCGCCTACACATTTCGCCGCATCTGCCCACATTCCTTGAGCGCTACCCAGACATCGAGCTCGATTTCCAACTGAATGACGATTTCGTCGACATTATCCGTGATGGCTTCGATGTCGCAATCCGCATCGGCGAGCTGGCCGACTCCTCTCTCGTTGCACGCAAAATCGCCACCGACGATCGCGTCATTTGCGCCTCGCCGAAGTATCTGCGAGATAATCCCGCTCCTCAGACACTTGCCGATCTAGAGCGTCACAACTGCCTACTCGCCGGAGCACAAGACTCATGGCGCCTGAGGGATAAAGACGGCAAGGAACATCAGATCCGCGTTCACGGCAATATTCAGTCGAACTCGGCGGATTTCATCCGGGAAGCGTTGCTTCTGGGCCTGGGACTGGGCTTCCGCTCGACCTGGGATATCGCCCCGGAACTTGAGCGCGGAGATCTACAGATCGTCATGCCCGAATACACTGGCTCAAGCCACTTCGCAGTTCACGCCGTCTATCCTTGCAGAGAGTTCCTGCCCGCAAAGGTTCATGTATTTGTCGACTACCTTAGCGAGCTCTATGGCCCCGATCCTTATTGGAACAAGGGTCTCAAGAAGTCTGTCAAGGAAGGCGGCAATTCGAGCCGCAAGAAGAAGAGCGACGACCGCACCTCACGCCGCAAACCGCCATCATCGGCACAAGCGGGACCGTCGCGAGGCCTCGAAGGGCTTGCCTGAAAACGCAAAAGCCCAATCTCACACAACCATGAGGGCGCCAACGATGGCGCCCTGCTCCGTTAATACTAGCTCGACTAATTCGAGCGCCAGCATTGCTTGTTTTATCAGCTTGCCATCAATTTGTCCGATACACTTTGAACGAACAAATCACTTGGCGGACCAGACGATTCAATGCGAAAAAATATCGTCACGTCCACTGTGCGCTCATCACCACCGGGGTAGAAAAGTTGCAGCAACAGTGCTTCACCACTGCAATTATAGCAGCATTGGTCGTACTAGCCGAGTTGACGCCAGCCAATGCTGTTTCACCCTGGGTGCCCCTGCCTGTCCCGAAATCCATCGCCATCGATGATGCACTGTATCCTGGCAACCCAGATACGGGCAGGCAACTGTATGGAATAAAATGCAGCGCCTGCCATCATATCGATACGCCGCCAGGACATCGGGTAGGTCCCGATCTCGCCGGCATCCTGAACCGGCCTGCCGCCGCCCACAAAGACTTCATCTATTCCAGCGCACTGCGACAGGCCGCCAGCGAGGGCCTGGTTTGGACCCGCGATTTCCTTAATGAGTACTTGCGGGCCCCCAACAAATTCCTGCCCGAGGGAAGCATGGCATTCGTAGGCATTGTCTCACTGCAGGAGCGCGACGACTTGATCGCCTACCTCGCGTCTCAGCTAACCCCCAGCAACGCACCGTGGCTTCTTTCAAGGAAGATTGTACGGGCCGCTGTGCCGTTACCCGAACAGAACCCAATCGAGCGCTGAGCGAGGGTTCTGTTCGCGCAATCTACACTTGCTTCTCTGACGGTATTAAAACGACGACGCCTCAGGTGTGTTCGTCGTCTTCGGGTTTGTGCACGCGCCGGCGAATTTCCCGAATCGCCAACCAGACAATCAATATGACAAGCGGGACCGCCAAACCCATGACGATACCAGGGCCGACTTTGGCCGGAAGCACGCCAACGTCCTTGAGACCCTTAGCGAGATATCCAACCAACCCGACCACGTAGTAGCTAATCGCCGCGACAGACAGCCCTTCAACCGTCTGCTGTAGCCTGAGTTGCATGCGCGCACGTCGGTTCATCGATTGCAACAAATCGCGGTTTTGCTTCTCCAGGTCGGACTGAATGCCAGTGCTTAGCAGATCGGTCGTTCGCGCGAGCTGATCAGACAGCCTGATTTGACGCTTCTCGGCGGCGTTGCAAGTTTCGATGGCTGGCGCCAGACGGCGGTCGAAGAAGGCGCTAATGCTCGGAAAATGACCCGACTTTTGCTCTCGGATGACCTCCAACCGGCTCTCGACGATCGAATAGTAGGCGCGCGTCGCCGAGAACCTGTAGGTGGTTCGCGCTGCCTGCGCTTCGAGCTCGGCGGCGATCGAGCCCAACCGCCGCAGTAACGCCTGGCTCTGCTGATTGTCCTCGACCAGCGCGATCTCACCGGTAATACCGGTTAGTTCGGCCTCCATCCGGTCGAGGTCGGAACGGATCGAGCGGGCCAGCGGCAGCCCAAGAAGCGCCAGGGTCCGATAGGTCTCAATTTCCAAAACCCGCTGAGACAGACGCCCCGCCCTTGTCTCCGTAAGTCCTGTCGATTCAATAAGAATCCGCGTCAGACCAACGGGATCGACCTGAAAATCGGTCGATACCCTCGCGCTTTTCTCGGCAGCTTCGATCACGCACAGGCTTTGCGGGTGAAAGATCTCACCGAGATTTCGGATCAAAGCGTTACGTGAGATGCAGCAAAGGTGGACCGCCGCAATCAGCTCCCCCGGCCCCCGGAAACTGATCTCCCCGCCAATTGGATTGGGGCGCGCAAACGGCTCATCCGCATCCTGCGACGTTGACCATGTGTAGGTCGTGAATTCGGCATGTTGCTCCCAACGAAGGTCCCAGGGACCAAAGTCGAATTGATGAAAGCGCGCATCCGCAGCCGGCGGGGCAGCCCCGCGTTGTTCCGCAAGCGCCGTGATGGCGGCACGGTCATCATCAGATTGACCACTGTCAGTCATAAACGCGAAGTGATAGATTCTCCTCGGCAGCTTTAGCGGTAGAAATGGCCGCGCATGCATTTCTCCAAGAATTTGGGGTCGCTGCAAATGCTCGTGGAACCCCATTGAACTGATCTGCTGCGCATATTGTTCTGGGTCTGCGAGACCATTTTTTTCAAGCTGATCGCTCATTGATCGTCCTCTCACAGCAACTCGCCCGCAAGGCTCGCCAAGCAGACAGGGTGGGACAATTGCATAAACAGCTGAGCCGCTTGTAGCAAAGACGTCTTAGTCATACGATCGGCCAGCCCTACGGAGCCACAACAAGGTTCTTGGAATTCCCATGACTTCACTGCCTGAGCAACGCCCGCGTGTCGGCCTATTCGTGACTTGCCTGGTCGATCTATTTCGGCCTTCCGTCGGCATGGCTGCCGCGCGCCTGATCGAGGCGGCGGGCTGCGACGTTGTTGTACCCCGGGATCAAACCTGCTGCGGCCAACCCGCCTTTAACTCGGGCGACAGAAGCAATGCTAAAGCAATCGCTGCTCAGACAATCTCTGCCTTCGACGGTTGCGATTACATCGTCGTTCCCTCGGGTTCCTGTGCCGGCATGCTCAAAGCACACTATCCAGAACTGATAGAAGGCAACCCAGAGGCCGAAGAAAAGGCCCACGACTTCTCCAACCGCGTACACGAACTCGTCTCATTTCTTATTGACGTACGTGGACTAAGCGAAGTCCCCGGTGCCTTTACGGGAACTGTTACCTATCACGATAGCTGCTCGGGCTTGCGGGAACTCGGCATAAAAAACCAACCTCGGAAATTATTGACTTCGATCAAGGGCCTATTGCTTTCCGAAATGCCAGAATGTGAAATCTGCTGCGGCTTCGGCGGGGCCTTCTCTGTCAAATTTCCTGACATCTCCAACGCCATGGTTGAGAAGAAAACCGCAAGCATTGCCGCAGCAGAGCCCGATCTCGTTCTCGCCGGCGATCTCGGTTGTCTGATGAACATGGCTGGCAAGCTCAAACGGCAGGGCCGAAACATAGCCTGCCGGCACGTCGCCGAAGTGCTTGCTGGCGAGCTTGATGAGGCGCCGATAGCAGCTCGCGTTGAGTAGAATTTGCAAGGCAAACGAAGTATTTGTCAGCGCAACCGATCAAGTCCGAACGAAATAGGAGCACTCGCGCACATGTCTCACGTCCACCATGAACTGGCCGAAGAATTCCCGGAGCTGAAGAACAAGATCCACGACCTGAAGATTTCCAATGCTCACTTCGCAAAGCTGGCGGACGAGTATCACAGTCTCAACCGCGAAATCCATCGGGTCGAAGCGGCCGGCATCAACATCGGTGACGAATCATTCGAAGACCTCAAAAAAAAGCGGCTCTTATTGAAAGATGAGATCTTTGGAATGCTGAACGGAAATTGATCTATCGGTCGCTGGCATAATTATAGTTTGAACTTGCGGCGGCGACATCGCTGGGCCAGCGTGGTCCCATGCAACCAACCAGCCACGACTTTAAAACTAATGCGCGCGCGGCCCTCTCCGACCGGCAGCTGCAGGAAGCACTTTCCGGCCTGCCGGGCGGACTTGTCGCGCAGCGCGCCGCCGCCCGGGCCCGTTTGCCGGAATTCGATGACCTGCGTGATTACGGCCGTGACTTACGCAATCATACCCTCGATCATCTCGATCTCTATCTTGAAGCCTACGAATCCAAGGTGATCGCGACCGGTGGCCATGTCCATTGGGCCGAAACCGCAGAAGACGCGTGCGTTGCGATTTTACGCATCTGCAAGGCAGCCGACGCCAAGCTCATCACCAAGGGTAAATCCATGGTGTCTGAGGAAATCGGCCTCAACGCAAAACTGCAAGCCGCAGATCTGGACGTCGTCGAAACCGATCTCGGTGAATACATCCTGCAAATCCGCAACGAAACCCCAAGCCACATCATAGCTCCAGCCATCCACCTCATCCAGGAACAGGTTGAGGATGATTTCCGTCGCCAGCATCAACACCTGCCAAAGGATCGCCCACTTGATCAACCCGCTGAACTAGTCGATGAAGCCCGCAAAATCCTGCGAGAAAAATTCATCACTGCCAATGTTGGCATCACTGGTGCCAATTTCCTCGTCGCGGAGACCGGTTCATCGATAATTGTAACTAATGAGGGCAACGGGGATCTCACCCAGTCGCTCGCCAAGGTCCACATTGTCATCGCGGCAATAGACAAAGTTGTCCCCACGCTCAATGACGCCGCCGCACTCCTGCGCCTTCTGGCACGCTCGGCAACCGGTCAGGAGATCACCTCCTATACGACGTTCTCCACCGGCCCTCGCCGCGCCGATGATCCAGACGGTCCGCAAGCTTACCACGTCATCCTGCTCGACAATGGCCGCAGCGAATTGCTCGGGTCCGAATTCCGGGAAGTCCTGCGCTGCATTCGTTGCGGAGCCTGCATGAACCACTGCCCGGTCTACAATGCAGTTGGCGGCCACGCCTACGGTTGGGTCTATCCGGGGCCCATAGGCGCTGCACTCAACCCAGGGCTGATTGGTGTCAAAGAGGCCGGCAGCCTGGCCAACGCCTCGACATTTTGTGGGCGCTGCGAAGCAGTCTGCCCGATGCGCATTCCACTACCGAAACTGATGCGGCGCTGGCGCGAGATCGAATTCGAGCACGGAGAAACGCCCTTCCTCACCCGATTCGCCTTGCGGAGCTGGGCTGCCCTGGCGCGGTGGCCCGCCGCCTATCATCTAATTTCGCGCATGACGGTCGGCACATTGAAACTGGCCGCAGGCCGCAGGGGTGCGTTCACTTGGATACCCTTTGCCAGCGGCTGGACCTCAGGCCGCGATCTGCCAGCACCACAGGGACGAACCTTCCAACAACTTTGGGCTGAGCGTCAAAAAACAGCGGCACTTCTAACACCTACCAACAAGGAAGCAGCATGAGCCGGGCATCGATACTTGGGAAAGTCCGAACGGCATTGCACGCTCCGGCGGACGACGCGCTCCGGAAAGGCATCGTCTCCGAACGCATCGCAGCGCCGCCAATCGTAGCAGCCCCACAACGAGTGGCCGCGCCGATTACGGATCTGGCCGCCGGCTTCAAGGAGGAGTTGGAGCTTCAGTTGGCAACCGTCGAGGAGGTAACAAATGCCTCACAGATCCCCAAGGTTATCGCCGGCTATCTGTCCGCAACCAATCAGCCATTGAGACTGCGTCACGGCATCGATCCGCGTATTTCAAACCTGGATTTCCCGGCGGTCGCGGACTTCGAGGTTCGAACCGGACCCGCCTCCCCCGATGATCCGGCCGGCCTGTCGTACGCTTTCGTCGGAATCGCCGAAACAGGGACCATGGCGCTGCTCTCCGGACCGGAAAACCCTGTTACATTGGGCTTCCTGCCGGACACTCACATCATAATCGTACCGAAAAACCGGATCGTCCCCACCTACGAGGACGCGTTCGCACTGCTTCGCCTCGAAATAGGTGCCGCATCGATGCCAAGAACGCTGAATTTGATCTCTGGACCCTCGCGCACGGCCGACATCGGAGGACGCATTGTCATCGGGGCCCACGGCCCCAGACGCTTACTGACGGTCATTGTATCGCAGCTGTGAAGCCGATGGGCTTAGCGCCTAAGACACCGCCGTAGACAATTTTGTAACTGCTTGTCGCACGACCGGTTGCCCCGCGTCCGTATCCGGCATTGATTGTGTGCCGCTCGGCATTGCGCCGCACAAGCGTTGGCAACCTCAAACGGCTTCAGCACCGCGCCATCGGCCGACACAAGACTTGCCGATACGACCAGAACCATGCCTGCCAGTATCAATGATCGGCGTTTCAAATATTCCTCCACCGAAACTGTGCCAGCCGACATGGCCAACCAACAGCGTCAGCCGGATCCCGCTAGATCCGACGCCTTCTCCCGGATAGCACGTATAAGCCGCACCTCATGAACAGGTGCTGAACCAGAATTTTCAGAAGGCGATAAAAGAGCTTACCACGAATAGTTTAAATCGCCACTTCGGCAAAGACGGGCGCGATCCGCCCCCCCCAAGATCCGTGGAATTTCTGCAAATATCGGTCGGCATTCGTGAGGCCGCTCTCGGCGATTTCCTCCAGCGGCAAGAGATATGTCCGTTCATCCTCGCCAGAGGGATCAATTCGGCGACGGGCTTTTAGCCCTTCAGAGGCAATTTCTAGAACCCGCCGCGCAAGGTCCTGGACTGTCTCTGCTCGGAAGGGAGTTTGAAGTGCCAATCGGGGCACCGCATCCCGAAGCGTTTGGCGCTCTTCTTGGTTCCAATCCTTAACCAAATCCCAGGCAGCATCCTGTGCTGCCGCATCATAAAGCAGGCCTGCCCACAGTGCCGGTAGCGCATTAATCATTTCAGCCCGTCCGCCGTCAGCACCACGCATCTCGATGAAACGCTTCACACGCACTTCCGGGAACAGGGTCGTCATATGGTCGGACCAGTCGTCCATAGTCGGCAAAACGCCGTCCAGTCCAGGCAGTTTCCCAGCCAAGAAATCACGAAAGGACGCGCCGGCAACGTCGATATAGTGCCCCTCGCGATAAACGAAATACATTGGAACATCGAGCGCGTAATCGACCAAACGCTCGTAGCCCATGCCAGATTCGAAGGAGAACGGCAGCATTCCCGTGCGGTCAGGATCGGTATCCCGCCATACCTCACTGCGCATTGACTTGAAACCATTGGGCTTGCCTTCGGTGAACGGTGAAGATGCAAATAGTGCCGTGGCGACGGGTTGTAGTGCCAGTGCGACCCTCAGCTTTTGCGTCAAATCGGCTTCGTCGGCAAAATCCAAATTCGCCTGGATCGTTGCCGTCCGATACATCATATCCAAGCCGCGCGAACCAACTTTTGGCATATATCGCGTCATTATCCCGTAGCGCTGCTTGGGCACTTTGGGCGTCTCTTCGAGCGTCCACGTCGGCGCAAATCCAAGTCCCATGAACGATAACCCGAGCGGACCGCCGGCCTTGTGGCATTGCATCAGGTGCTGCTCGGTTTCCGCCGACGTGTCGTGCACAGATTCGAGAGGTGCACCCGACAACTCGAACTGACCGCCAGGCTCCAAACTGACATTTGCCCCCCGTTCACCAAACGCACGTTTGAGCGCGATGATGTTTTCGCCTTCGAAGATTGGCTCCCAGCCGCAGCAGGCCATGAAGCCACGCATCAGCGCTGAAATCCCACGATCTCCTTCATGAGGCACAGGGGCGAATGTCTCTTGCCGGAACACAAACTTTTCGTGCTCGGTTCCAAGGCGCCATTCCGTCGGCGGTTTCGCACCGGACGCGATCCAAGCGACAAGGTCGTCGCGCGATTCAATCAGTTCAGCTGGCTTCGTATTCTGGCGGGTCGACATGCACGAGCCTGTTCGTTCGTCCCGATCACCGGGTCACCGTCAATAGCGACGGCCTTATTAGAAGAGCCGTTGTTATGGCGGCCCGCGCCTACTGAAACAAGGACTGAACGTCGATGCAATTCGCAATAGAGCCACAACGCCTGCAAGCGTGATCACCGAGGCCCGTCAGCGGCTCGCGGCATCAAACGCCAAGCGGGCCTTCGCCACCGCCTCGTGATTACGGTCCTTCACATAGACGTTACCCATCACCAGTCGATCCATCTCCGTGCGGAGATAGCAGGATATCGCCTCAGCAGGTGTTGTTACGATCGGCTCGTGGCAGTTAAAGCTTGTGTTGATAAGTACCGGCACCCCGGTCATCTCACCAAAGGTTGCAATGAGGGAATAATAGCGCGGATTGTCTTTCCGTCTCACGGTCTGAATCCGCGCAGTCCCATCGACATGCACGGCCGCCGGAATAACATCAATCTTGTCTTCGCGCACCTTGGGCGCCAACGTCATGTAAGGATCTGGTTGGTCGATTTCAAAGAATTCCCCGGCCCGCTCCAACAGCACGGCGGGCGCAAACGGGCGGAACGGTTCACGGTGCTTGATCCGGACGTTGATGAGCTCCTTGATCTTCAGGCTGCGGGGATCAGCCAGGATCGACCGGTTGCC
>DAOUZE010000424.1 GCA_030665765.1 Filomicrobium sp. | reverse complement strand
TTAGGCTAGTTCGCATATTTGTATCAAGTTTTTGCGGCAGCCAAAAATTGCGTCTCGACCAAGTCCGTGGGAAGTCGATGGCTGATAGCAAGATTTACAAAGCTTTTGCATGCGAAGAAGTCTACACCAATCAACGCGGGTCGGACGTGCCTAGGTGTGATCCGACGGATCCCGCAGTCGCGCATCTGAAACTTCGCGCCAGTCCAATTCGACGACCGTTAAAGCGATGCCCATATTGCCTCAACTCTGCGGATCTCTCTTGCCGACCCAAAAAGTAGGGCACGTTTTAAGGCGCCAGGACACGAGGATAACGCACGGGCGGCCGGCTCCAGTGCTGACCTCTAAATAGCGCTCTGTGGGCGATCGCAAAGCACAATTTGTTGCAACCGCAAGGGCGCAAGAGTATGGCCTGCGTCTAGAGCATTCTCACTGAAGCGGCGAGACGCCAACCAAACCAGGTGACCCCAAGTTTTGCGACGATGACCGCAAGCAACTGAAGAAGAATTCTATTATGGTCGGACGAACCGAGTCTGCACTTCGCCATGTATTCCACGCGCTCGGGCCGGCCATTGCAGGTGTATCATCAATGGAGGCTGTTCGCGCAGGCCTCGGTGCACTGATCGGACTGGGGGTGGCCAGCCTTTTCATCCTATCGCCCGAAGTTGACTTTCAACTCGGCCTGTATTTGATCGCTCCGTTCGGAGCGACTGCGGTACTCCTCTTCGCAGTGCCGAACAGCCCGCTCGCGCAGCCTTGGTCGGCGGTTGTCGGCAACACACTGGCCGCTGTCGTTGCCGTAGCAGTATGCCAATTAGTGGCCGACCCCGCCTTGCGGATTGCACTGTCGGTTGGGCTTGCGATCACCGCGATGAGTATAGTCCGCGCCCTCCATCCGCCCGCTGGTGCCGTCGCCATGACAGCCGCTATGAGTCCGGAGGCGATACATGAACTCGGTTTCTATTTTGCGGTGGCACCGGTAGCACTCGGCACTGCCATTCTCGTACTCATTGCTATGGGGTATGCACGTGTCACTGGTCGACGCTACCCGTCTCGACATTTTGAGGGCGTGAATTCCCACGGCACAGCCGACTCTCCACCGCCTGAACGCTTGGGCTTGAGCCAAGAAGAGCTTGTAGGCATTCTGCAGAGCTACCAACAATCATTGAATGTCGGCGTCGAGGATCTGGCCCGTTTGATCGGTGCGGCGGAGCTGCAAGCCGCAAGCCATACGACCGGACCACTGACTGCGGACGATATTATGTCGCGCAATTTGGTAACCGTTGGTCCCGACACACCCCTGACAGAGGTCGCAGACCTATTCCGCCGACACGAATTTACTTCGTTGCCTGTCGTACAGGAAGACGACAAGTTTCTTGGCATGATTTTCCAGATCCACCTGATCCGCCGCGCGCGAGAGGACGCTCTGCGACTAGATCGTAGCTTCGGCGCAGCTATATCGCGGCTGCTCGATCAGGGCCGCCGCACGCCGGTACGCGCGTCCGAAATCATCGCAGTCGGCATGCCTAGGGCAACGCCCACGACGCCCATCGGCATTTTACTGTCACTACTTGCAAGGGGAGGCTGCGTGGCGCTTCCCGTGCTTTCACGGGGCCGGATACTTGGAATAGTAACGCAAACCGACCTGATCGCCGCGTTGGTGCGAGAGAGCCTACCCAATCCGAGGCAAGCAACAGAAGAATAAATGCTGAGCATGCAACGATCTTCTTCAGTCGCAGTTTTTTCTCTTTCAACCGCTTTCAGCGCTACCATCTGCAAGCCCCAAGGCGCAGCACCCCAGAATAAACTCGCCTTCGGCAGTGCCGCGCCGGCATACCAGGGATTAGTCTAAGACGTTGGAGAAGGGATTGAAGGGCTTTTTGTTTTTCTTCGCTGCACGACTAATGCGCTGTTTCTTTCGGTAGGAGGCGCGCTTTATGCGCTTTGTTGACAGCGAACCGACCCTGACATTGCGGCCTTCAAGCTTCGAGAGGACGCGGCGGTCGAGGCCATAGAGATCTCTTCGGAAGTCCAGTTTGCCATTCTTATCGGCGACGACGGTGAAGTAGGTAATGTGAACCGCGATCGGGTTCGAAAGCTTGATCCGGGCGCCACTTCGCTTTTTTTGTTTTACCTGACCTTTATTCCAACCCTTGTCGTGCTTGAGGAGGACCTCCGCCAGACGCACTGGTCTTTGAACCCGCATGCAACCATGGCTGAAGGCGCGCTCGCGATCCCCGAACAAGTGCCGTTCGGGCGTGTCATGCATGTAGACGTTATGTTTGTTGGGGAAACGAAACTTAACGATACCAAGCACGTTCGTTGGGCCTGGAGCCTGCGTGAAGTGGTAACTGGAGATATTGACCTTCGACCAGTTAATGGAATCCGGATTGACCGGCACACCTCCGCGAGTGACGCGCAGGCCGTGAGACCTTAAGACCGCGGACGCAGACGGTTTACTTGAAAACCAGCCACCGTTGGAATTTCGCAACTGAGGCAACAGCTCGTTCCTTTTCATTCCCGGCGGAACGCCCCAAGAGGGGTGAAAGATGATGTATTTCATTTCTGACGAGAACATCGGCGTCGGTGTTTTTGGTTTGCCGACGACCATCTTTTCGTGGAAAAGGACCTTCCTGTCCGAGATGACACTCACTTTCTGCGCGGGCACATCGTCCCAGACGTAAAAAGAACCTAGGTTGCGCGGCATCCAGCGCCAGCGCTCCATATTGGCTAGGATGCGGCGTGTAGCGGCGGCATTCTTTTTTGTCGTGGCGCCGGCCTTCTTCTCTTCGCCGTTTTTTGAAACGGTCGGCTTCGCGCCGCGCGCTTTGAGGAGCGCCTGACGCAGGAGTTCGAATTGCGGATGCTGGGGATGCAGACGCTTGAGAAATTCGCCTACATCTGCGGTGGACGCGAGGTCCTTCAGAACGCCAAGCGGGTCAGCTATTTCAGGCGTCTGGTCAAAAAGGCTGCTCACAGATGCTGGGCGGAGACGGCCACCGCGGGCGTGGCGGGCATATTTCAAAACGGCTACGGCAAGCTTCAACTCAGCGGCTGCGAGGACTT
>DAOUZE010000366.1 GCA_030665765.1 Filomicrobium sp. | reverse complement strand
ACCTCGACCCAGGCGCTCGCCGCAGTGAAGCGCCTGTTTGATGCTCAAAAGGCGGGCCATGCCGGCACGCTTGATCCATTGGCAACCGGTGTGTTGCCGATCGCCTTCGGTGAGGCGACCAAGACCGTCTCCTACGCTGTTGACGGCGAAAAGGCATACCGCTTCACAGTCCGCTGGGGCGCGGAGACAAACACTGACGACAGCGAAGGCGAGGTCACTGAAACAAGCGACCGGCGGCCGACCGAAGACGAGATTGAGGCCTGCCTCGAGGGCTTTATCGGCGAAATCCAGCAGGTGCCGCCGCAGTTCTCGGCCATCAAAGTCGACGGCCAACGCGCCTACGACCTCGCCCGTGACGGCGAGACACCGGAACTCAAAGCGCGCACGGTCATTATCGATGACCTCCGCCTAGTGGCGTGTCCCGATGCGCATACCGTTGTTTTGGAGGCGGAGTGCGGCAAGGGCACCTATGTTCGCGCTATCGCCCGTGATCTTGGTCGCGAGCTTGGTTGTCGCGGTCACGTGGTGGAGTTGCGTCGCGTGCGTGTGGGCCCATTCACCGACGAAATGGCACTGTCTGGGGAAGAATTGAGCAGGGCTCTGGAAGAGGGCGGCACGGAGGCTCTTGAGCCGTTCGTGCACCCAGTTGAAGCCTCCTTGGGCGAGCTTGCCGAGTTGGAGCTCTCGCCCGCCGACGCCGCAAATCTAGCTCGCGGTCAGACGGTGCTGATGCGCGGCCGTGACGCACCGGTGTTTTCCGGTCCGTTTTTCGCCACCAGCCGCGGCAAGCTCGTTGCCCTTGGTGAAGCCGATCGGGGCCAGCTCCGCCCCACCCGTGTGTTCAATCTGGGCTAACTTTGCTTGTGGTGCACCAAACGAAAAGGCTGGCGCCAGTAGGCGGATCGTGTATATAGGCCCGTATGCGCGGGCCTAATGGCCCGCGTTTTACATTTGGCGACCCCGCTGGACGACATCCCGGCTGAGGCCGCCGGTACCCCCGAGGTGCCACTCCACCAATCCAAAAACAGAAAGGATGCCCGATGTCGATTACGCCTGAGCGCAAAACTGAACTCGTCAAATCGTTCGCCACCAAGGAAGGTGATACTGGATCCCCGGAGGTCCAAATCGCCATCTTGACCGAACGCATCACTAATCTGACCGAGCACTTCAAAGGCCACAAGAAGGACAACCACTCACGCCGTGGTCTCCTAAAGCTCGTCTCTCAGCGCCGCCAGCTTTTGGACTATGTCAAAGGCAAGGATGTGCCACGCTACCGGACAATTATCGAGAAGCTTGGTATCCGCCGCTGATGGCTCTGTTGCCCTTGCATTTCTCGATCGTACGGCATTCATCAAAACGACCTGATCATCGCGCTGCGCCGGCCCGGACTGAACAGGGTACGGCGCCCGACACCGGCTTGCGTGCCAACCAGCGCTCGCGCTGTGTCGGCTGGCCGAGTGTTGAGCAAATCGGCTCAACTCCGGCCTGCTGAGTGTTGACCATCGGCGGCTCAACACCGGTTCGCCGAGTGTTGACTAACAAAATGCGCGTATGTGCTACAACACGCTCGCAAACCATGAGAGCGAACCGAAATCCGAAATAAGAAAGACGACCGATATGTTCGACATTCATCGCGTGGAAATCGACTGGGGCGGCCGCAAGCTGTCGCTTGAAACAGGCCACGTCGCCCGTCAGGCCGATGCCGCCGTTTTCGCGCAGTACGGCGAGAGCAGTGTTCTCGCAACCGTTGTTGCCGCGAAACAGCCAAGGGCTGGCATCGATTTCTTTCCGCTGACCGTAAACTATCAGGAAAAGACCTACGCCGCCGGTAAAATCCCAGGTGGCTTCTTCAAGCGCGAAGGGCGTCCGACCGAAAAGGAGACGCTCACCTCCCGCCTCATCGACCGCCCAATCCGTCCCCTCTTTATCGACGGCTTCAAGAACGAAACACAGGTCATCATCACCGTGCTCTCGCACGACATGGAAAATGATCCCGACATTCTCGGCATGGTCGCAGCCTCCGCGGCTCTAACCTTGTCAGGCGTTCCCTTCTTAGGCCCCATCGGCGCTGCGCGTGTTGGCTACATCGAAGGTGAATACGTACTGAACCCAATGATCGATGAGATGCAGGAAAGCATTCTCGACCTGATCGTGGCAGGCACGGAAGATGCTGTCATGATGGTAGAATCGGAAGCAGAAGAGCTGTCCGAAGACATCATGCTGGGGGCCGTCATGTTCGGCCAACGTCATTTCCAGCCCGTCGTGCAGGCAATCATCAAGCTTGCCGAAACGGCGGCAAAGGAACCATGGGACGTAACACTTCCCGACAAAGAGAAATACCTGGAGAAGGTTCGTGCCATCGCCGCCGACGGTCTCACGCAAGCCTTCCAGATCGCCGAGAAGCAAAAACGCACCCAGCTGGTCGGCGAGATCAAGGAGAAGGTTCTCTCCGAGGTTGAGCTGTCCGGGGATGATCCAGCCGAGCAGGCCCTCCTGGCCGGTACCTTCAAATCCGTTGAAGCTGAGATCATGCGCTCCTCCGTCGTCAAGACCGGCCAGCGCATCGATGGCCGCGATCTGAAAACGGTTCGTCCGATCATCAGTGAAGTGCAGGTCTTGCCGCGGACTCACGGTTCGGCGCTCTTCACACGCGGTGAAACGCAAGCCCTCGTGGTGGCAACGCTTGGTACCGGCGAGGACGAACAGTTCGTCGACTCGCTGGAGGGAACAAAAAAGGAGCGCTTCATGCTCCACTATAACTTCCCTCCATATTCCGTTGGCGAGACCGGCCGCATGAGCGGTCCGGGCCGTCGCGAGATCGGTCACGGCAAGCTCGCCTGGCGCGCAGTTCACCCGTTGATGCCAACCAGTGACGAATTCCCCTACACGATCCGCGTCGTGTCCGAGATCACCGAATCCAACGGCTCGTCCTCCATGGCGAGCGTTTGCGGCACTTCACTTGCGCTGATGGATGCCGGCGTGCCGCTCAAGGCTCCGGTTGCCGGCATCGCCATGGGGCTCATCAAGGAAGGCAACGACTTTGCGGTCTTGTCCGATATCCTCGGTGACGAAGACCACCTTGGCGATATGGACTTTAAGGTTGCGGGCACCGAGAAAGGCGTCACCTCGCTGCAGATGGACATCAAGATCACGGGCATCACCGAAGAGATCATGCGCGTTGCCCTTGATCAGGCCAAGGACGGGCGCTTGCACATCCTCAATGAGATGTCCAAGTCGCTGACCGGCGCCCGGAATGATCTAGGCGAACATGCACCGCGCATTGAGACGATCAAGATCCCAACCGACAAGATCCGCGAGGTTATCGGTACCGGCGGTTCCGTCATCCGCTCCATCGTTGAGGAGTCGGGCGCTAAGATCGACATTGGCGACGACGGGACAATTAAGATTGCCGCCGCAAAGCGCGACGCGATCGAGGAAGCCCGGCGCCTTATCCTGGAGATCACTTCCGAGCCCGAAGTTGGTACAATCTACCGGGGCAAGGTCGTCAAGATCGTTGACTTCGGTGCCTTTGTGAATTTCTTCGGTGCGAAAGACGGCCTTGTGCACATTTCACAGCTCAACCAGGGCCGTCCGGCCACGGTCGACGAAGTGGTCAAGGAAGGCGAGGAAGTTTACGT